>JAJFMT010000094.1 GCA_020696855.1 Pseudobdellovibrio sp. | reverse complement strand
ATTTACAACAATACGAACTCCAGTGTTGTACCTGACAGTGAAAACTCTTCGAAGTTCTATGTTTTGCCGCCTAGTAAAGTCGAAGTGAAGGTGTTGTCGATGAACTCGGTCACCGCGAACATCGGTTTCTGCAAAGAGATTGCGGATATTCAAAAATACAATGCGAACACTTTGCAGCTATTAAATAATCTGAAGCAGCGTGAGTACGAGTTACTGATGCAAATCACTGATCACGAAAGAAAAATCCGTGATGCAAAAGTTCAAATTGCCGAATACGTCAGAAAAAAGGATTTGTGGCAGTTAGTTGAGTATGACAAACAACTGGTTGAGATGAGTACGCGCCTTGATCATCTGTATGCAGCTTATAAAGACTGTAAACAATTCTGTGCACCAATGGCGACTGAAATTGAAGGTCTTCAGGAGATGCGTAATCAGCTCGAAGAAAAGCGTTTTCTCTATGTTATTTCGAGAAGTGCTGACACAGATGAATACTTACGCCAGCACCGCGAAATTGAAAATCTAGAAGGTCAAAAACAGGCCTCGATTGATACCGTTCGAAAAGTTCAGACCGATTTAAAAGAGCTCTATCTGGATTTCGTCAGTATGTACGATGCTCACGTAAAACGCGAAGGAGCCAAGATTTCAGTCGAATACGACAGTGGCTGGAGCCGCAACGTCGCAAGACTTCAGTTTGATAATCCGATGTTACGATTTGAAAAAATCAGTACACAAAATGCGGTGGTGCGCGCAGATGCGTACAGTAATTTACTTCCGGGTGCTTCTATCATGGGATTCAACTTCGGTGGGGTCGGCAATATCAACGGGCCGGTTAATATGGAAGCCTATCCCGAACATTTTTCCGGAAATGCGACTTTGAATTTATTAGGGGCATGCCCGATTCTTTACCCGCAGTTATTCGGGCTACCGATGAATGATGACCGTGTTAATCCTCAGAAAATGAAATTCGGGCTTACGGTTGGTTTTCAGTTTCCGTCAGAATTCACCTATGACGTAACCGTTCGTTACAACATGTACAAACTTTATGAACTGACACAGAAGCAAGGCAAAAAGGGCGGTTTTTTAAGTTCCAGCAGCTGGTCGACAAAAGATGAAAACGAATACTATAAAGATGCTTTCAAGGTAGATTGGACTTCTCAATCTGACCGTTTAATGGTGTCACCGGAACAGAAAGCGAATATCGAAAAAGATCTGCGTCGTAATATCCTTTCACGGCTGGCAAGCTTCATGGTTTTGACAAACCCTCCGCGCCTGGGATCATCGCCAGAGCCGGATAAACCGGGTGCTTTAGTGTTATCTGATTCGCTTTCGCAGGCCTGTGGTATTCATGTTCTATGTAAAGGCGCCAGCATGGGGCTGCGCCTGATCTATGATGTCTTTTCCTCAAGCTCAATGACCGATTCTTACAAGCAAACGATCAACGTTGAAAGCGTTGAAGTTTATTCGAACAAACAGGTTTTATTACAGCCCATGATCACAACGTACTTTTAATATGAAAAAATTATTTTTAACTTTTACATTTTTATCTCTGAATTGTTTTGGCGAAACGGGAGTGCTAAAAGCTCCCTTTGCTGAAATTACTTTTGAAAAAGACCTTTCATCAGCGGGCCGGCTTGTCATACCCCCGATGGTGGCGGAAGCGTCTTACCGTGAGGCAATAACCGAAGACTGCCGGATTTTTCAGGAAACGGTATCCAAATACGGCGCGCAAATCAGCACTGCAGACATTCTGGCTCTGGTTACAGAGCCACTCCCGTATTCGATGAAAAAGACCTATGAAGCCGAAGTGGTGTTTACTCCGGAAAAATCAGTCAGCCTTGCCGAAAACGGTGAACTCATTTTACACGTAAAGTCTGAGCCGCTCGTATTAGAATGGTCAGAGCCCGATTTACTGAAAGACATCCAGAATCCATCAGCCAGTATTGTAAGAGCGCAGGCCTCACCGGCATCCGGATTGTGGCTTAAGTTTACTCGACGGGATGTTTTTTGCGGTTACATGAAAGATGTTCTCAAACTCAAAACAGAAAGCCTTGTGTACTGGAAGCTTTCTGACCGGCAAAAAAAAATGACAGAAGAAAATTTAAATCTTCTTTTTACGCCACTGAAGCGGGTATTAAGCCTTGAAAAAGGCGACAAGCTGATTGCGGCACTTGCGGGGCGGGCAATTCATATAGTCACCTCGCAACCCGGTTTTCAGGCTGATAAGAGATTTTCGTCTATCGACTACATTTGGAACTTATTGTTTGAAAATGAAAATTCAATTCAAAAATCGGCTCTTTGGAATAAGCCTTTGAACGGAGTGTACCTGCAGGAAAAGCCGGTGGCATACGAATTAAAAGGACTTCAGTAAACATAAAGACAGGTGACTTATGCTTTTAAATCTTCTGACATTTCTTTTTATGTTGCCGGTACGCGCTGATTACCTGGATTTTACCTTTCTTGATAATCCGGAGATTAAAATAGTCAGTAACAGCGGGCCGCAGGCTCTATTGAAGACCGTCTGCGATGAAATGAAATACAACTATCTTGAGGAATTAAAAAAGTTTCACGAGAAAAAAGCGCAGCTGGACGTCGCAGTTGGACAGCCATTGACCGATACGCAGCTGGTTTTAATTAAAGAATTAAAAACAGAAATATCACAGGCAACGAAGCGGTTAGTGTTTCTTTCAAAACCGGAATGGAATTCTCCGGTTTTGAAATACGTTGTCAGGTGGTGGCTGCCTGAAGACTATTTAACTACTGACCGTAACGTTGTTCGGTTTACGGTGACCGATCTCTATTACAAAGGCGAGTTCGCTGGGCCATTATCCCGCCAGATTTTCAAAAGATTTGAAACTTACCATGTGCGAGGGGACTATTTTCCGCAAAAACGAACGAGGCAGATCCTTGAGTATGCTGCGACAGGGACTTACCTGGAGCTTTGTCAGTTTGTGGCCACATTAGAAGTAGAAGTTCAGGTTGAATATGTATTTGTTGACTGGGTGCTGCCATCTCCCGGAACCCACATGTTCTTTTTGAAAGGCCGTGCACCATGAAACGTTTTTTAATTCTTTGTCTTTTTTTGCAAGGTTGTGGCGAACGTGAAGTTAAAAAAATGATCATTGAGCCTGATCCGCCGTTGCAACAAACAGTCGCGTTAAAAGAGTGTCACCTTCATTTTGATAAAAACGCGGAGCTTGCAAAAATTGCCGGTCAGGCTTCGCAAATTTCTGAAGAATGCGCATTCTCGCAAAGTGAATTTGAAGCCTTCAGTGAAGCTGAATTAAATTAGCTACTGGCGCTGGAATAAAAGCGGAGGCAATAAGCCCAGTACTTTTTCAGAAGATAAAACAAGATAAATGGAAGCACTAAGCCCCAGCCCAGCATCCAATAGCTGGCAGGCTCTAAGAGCATACGTGCGGGAATAGATGCGACCATAGCAAAAGGCAGTACAAAGATTAAAAGAATCCGCACAAAACCCGAATAGATGGCGTCAGGGCGTAATCCCAAACGGAACAGTGAATACCAAATGTACTGAAGAAAATCAGCACGTGTAAAAATGATCGAAGTGCTGTTCAAAGCAAAACGTCCGCAGAAAATCACAGACAATCCCGAAGGAATCAAGATCAAAAGCCACAAAAGCTTAAGCCAGTTAAAGTCAGGCAGTTGCGCCAGCGCCCAAATCAAGCCTGCGCCGGTAATAAAAAGGCACGGCAAGTGCGAAACTGAAATCCGCTGAGAACTTAGCATGAACATTGAATTAATAGGCTTCATCAGTAGCAGATCCAGACTGCCTTTTCTGACGTTGTCAGTAAATGAAGAGAAATTCGGATCCCATAAGATCATGTAGATGGAATCAACAAACAGCACCAGAAAAATAAACACACGCATCTGATCCAGATTCCAGTTACCGATAATGTTTGTATGGCGGTAAAGCACTTCAAATAAAATCAGCTGCGTTGAGTACCAAACGAATTCGGCGATCACTAAAAATACAAAGTTTAACCGGTATTCTAAATCCGCAACCAGGCTGGCCTTAAAAAAAGCCTGATATAATCCTAAGTACTTTTTAACGACTGTGCGAAGTGAACCGCTCATCTTAAGCACCTGTCCCGGTGTATTGCTTAACACCTTTAGTCCAAAGCAGGTAAGAGATCAGACCGCAAACAATCAGTGCCCAAGAAACGTTAAAGAATCCCTGCCACAGTAAATTCAAATCACCACGGCCCGTTAAGTACGCGAGGGGAATATAAACGCCGGATGAAAACGGAAGAATCAGCAAAAACTCCGCAAGAGCTTTAGGCATTAAATCAATTGGCACTAGTTCGCCACCCAATAACAGCAGAGTTAAGTTCTTGAGTAAGGTAAACGAACGGACGCGCGTTAAGTAAAAACCTAACGTGGCCACGATGAAGCTCATCGTGTGTACCAATAGCACGTAATAAATGACCAGCGCGAACATCAGCGGCAGTCGCTCGTAATAAACAGGCAAATGAAAGTACATACTGACTGCCAGCGGTACCGTCATTGAAAATACAGTCGTTACAACTTTGTAGCCCAGCGTCTGCGAAAGGTAATATTCAAAAAATGTTAATGGACGGCTTAAGATGGTGTTAATCGAACCGCTGACAACCTCTTCAACCATCATGGATTCGTACATCCAGCTGATTGCAATGCGGCCCAGAAACGGGGCCCAAACGGCATAAGCTAAATAATTTTCTTCAGTGAAGCCACCGATCAGCCCGTTTTCTGCGGTTCTGAAAATAGCGATCCACAAAAGCACTTCGATACCGACAGTTAAGATCGGCTGAATAAACGCATCAATAATAAAATTAAATCTGTACTCGAGATTGGTGGCGATGCCCAGCTCAGCGAGTGCGAGATTCCGTCGCCAAAAAGCGATGAATGACGTCTTCAAAATCAACCTCTTCAACTTTTAAATCCACAACTTCACCGGCCTGAGCCAGGTCAGATAAAATCTTCGGCAAATCCTGCGAATTATAAACAATTTCTTTTTCCTCAGGAGAATTCTTTAAGCGATAGACCAGTTTCTTTTTTAAATCCGTTGTCGAAATAAAATGGTCAACGCTACCGTCGTAGACAATTTGCCCCTGAGAAATCAAAAGCAACTGGTCCGCAAGGTGAGTAATATCATCCATATAATGCGAAGTCAGAATTATCGCCGGCTTGTGGTCTTTTACATACTGCTCAAGAAAATTTCTGATCGTCGTCTGTGCCACGATATCTAAACCGATGGTAGGCTCATCCAGAAACAGAACTTTCGGGTTGTGCAAAAGTGAACCGATGATTTCCATTTTCATGCGCTCGCCTAAACTTAATCGGCGAAGCTGCGTATCTAAAACATGAGAGCACTGAAGAAGCTCGCCAAGGTCATTAACGGTTTTTGCCGAAGCTTTGCTGTCTAAGTCATAAATTTTTGTCAGCAGCGAATAGCTGTCCCGCGGTGTGATGTCCCACCACAGCTGGTTTTTTTGGCCCAGAAGAATACTGATTTGTTTTAAAAATTCAGTTTCACGGCGCCACGGCTGATAACCGAGAACTTTCGCTTCTCCGCTGGAAGGGTAAATCAGGCCCGACAGTATTTTTAATAAAGTTGTTTTACCGGCGCCGTTTGATCCTACGAGACCGACGATTTTTCCGGGCTCGACTTTAATTGAAGCACCTTTTAACGCTGTTTTCTCTGTGTACTCGCGGTTATAAAAACCTTTAAAAGAATTAAGAAGACCTTCTTTTTTAGAGTATGTCTTATAAACGCGGCCCAAATTTTCAGTTTCAATTGCGTAACTCATAATGACAAACTCAGTTCAAGTCTCCGTTTTATTGGACAGCTAAAGTCGTTCTGCAATATAGGATTTCATTTTTTCTATGACTTGCATAGGAATTTCATGCGCGCCCCTGAAAGAAACAAACTGAGTTTTGAGGCCATTTTCCTCAAAGAACTGTTGAAGCTTTATGCTGCCTTTGTGAGGCAGTACCTGATCGGCTTCGCCGTGAGAGATAAAAACATGACTGCCTTTGCGCTTCTCAATGGCTTTAGACCATTCCGCCTTCGTTAAAAGCGTTCCTGAAAGACAAATCAGACCTGCAGGAGTCTCCGGAGCTTCAAGAAAGACTTCTGTGGCCAGCATAGCCCCTTGAGAAAATCCGCCGAGAATCACATTCTTCCATTCAAACTTCATGGAGCTCATCATCTTAAAAACTTTTTCACGCTGGCTGTTCAGCTCAGGCGGGCGGCGTTCTGTCCAGTCGCCTTCGAGCTCGCTCATTTTAATCGTCCACCAGGCGCGGCCGGTCCATCCGCCGCCGATATCAACACTCAGTGGTCCGTTCGGGAAAAGCCAGTTACAAGGTTTTTTAAACTGAAAAAAATCAACGAGGCCTGCCAAATCATTAGCATCGGCACCGAAGCCATGAAATAAAATTACCCATTTTGCATCTGGGTCGTTGTACTGTTCAATCGCCTGAAGCGGGCCTGCTTGTCTCATGAGATTCCTTGTAAACTTGAGTTTCAAATACTAAGCTATAAAACCATGAAACTGAATCAGTTATTTTCGTTTTTTGACACCTCAGGAGTGCGCCCCGAGGCAGGCGATTTTCTCGAAAGGGAAGTGACAGGGATTTGTTTTGACACCCGCAAAGTCACGCAGGATTCGGTTTTTGTGGCTATCAAAGGCAGCGACAACGATGGTCATAATTATCTGGCGCAGGCTGCCAGTGCCGGAGCCATCGCTCTCGTTGTTGAAAATAAAAGCAATGTCCCTGCCGACTATCCGTACTTGGTGGTAGAGCTGGGCGACACACGTGCGGCCCTCGATATGCTGGCTTCGCGCTTTTACAATTATCCGTCTCATGAACTTTTTTGCTTCGGCGTGACGGGCACTAACGGAAAGACCTCAATCACTTACATTCTGGAACACATTCTGGCGTTTCATCACAAAAAAGCCGGCGTGATCGGCACAGTTAATCACCGCGCCGGCGAGAAGGTATGGACCACGCAAATGACGACGCCCGATCCGGTAACGCTGCAGGCGCGCTTACGTGATTTTGTAAATGAAGGAGCTGTTGCAGCTGCTATGGAAGTTTCATCGCATGCGCTGGAGCAGAGCCGGGTAAAAAGTGTGAACTTTAATACAGTGATTTTTACGAACCTCACACTGGATCATCTTGATTACCACAAGACGATGCAGAATTACTTTGAAGCAAAGCAAAAACTTTTTACCGATATGATGTGGCTCACTCACAAAAGCCCGAAGTTTGCTGTGATTAACATTGATGATTCTTACGGCCGCAGATTAAAAGTAGCAGAAGATGTTATTGCGTGGACGTACGGGCAACGCGAGTCGGATTTTCAGTTTAAAATTCTGAATATGAATTTTTCTGATACAGAGATTGAAGTTAAAACAGAAGTCGAAACAATTCGTGCACTTCTGCCGGTCACAGGCCGTCATACGATTTATAACATCGTGGCCAGTGCTGTTGCGGCTATGTCTTTCGGTATCAGCTTAGAGCAAAGTTTAGAAGCCATGAGAAATTTTACGGGCGTTCCGGGACGCCTGCAAAAAGTAAATTCAAGATCAGAAAAAATTGTTTTTGTTGATTACGCTCATACGCCGGACGCGCTTGAAAATGTTTTAAATTCGATCGTGCAGGTGCGTGCTGAATCCAAACTTCAGAACAAAATTTTTACCGTCTTCGGCTGCGGCGGTGACCGTGACAAAAGTAAGCGTCCCCTCATGGCAAAGATCGCGGCGAAGCTCAGCGACTTTGTGATCGTGACGTCGGATAACCCGCGCACCGAAAACCCGGAAGCGATTGTAAATGAAGTCTGCGCCGGCTTTTCCGGCGGCGAAAAGAATTTTGAAAGTATTGTCGACCGCGAACAAGCCATCGCTAAAGCTTTGCAGGCCGCAAAGCCCGGCGATGTGGTGTTGATTGCCGGTAAAGGCCATGAAGATTATCAGATCATCGGCACTGAGAAACGGTATTTCAGCGACTTTGATGTAGCAAAAAAATATTTGAATCAGGAGCTCTTATGAAGTGGAATTTGAATCAAATCACTCAATGGACTAACGGAAAAGTTTTATCAACGGTTAGAACCGAATTTTCAGAAGTCGGGACCGACACCCGCAAAGACTTAACTTTGCTGGTTCACAGCCTTCCTGAAAAATTTGAGAGTTTGAAATCAAAAGTTTCTATCCTGCTGGTAGATGACACGCTGAAGGCTCTGCAGAATTTTGCGCACGGTTACCGTGAGTCGTTACAGACAAAAATAATCGGTATTACCGGCTCTAATGGTAAGACGACAACTAAGGAGTTTACGGCGCAGATTCTTGGCCAGTTTCAGAAAACTCATTACAGCCAGGGAAGTTTTAACAACCACTGGGGTGTTCCGTTAACATTGCTGAGCATTCCGACTGATGCCAAGTTTGCGGTTGTTGAAATGGGCATGAACCACGCCGGCGAAATCACAGAGCTCGTCAAGATCGCAAACCCGGATGTGGTTGTCTGTACGATGGTGGGTTCGGCTCATATTGAATTCTTCGGGACCCGCAAAAAGATCGCAGAAGCAAAAAGCGAAATTTACATGGAGTCACGCCCTGACACGATTCGTATTTTCAATCAGGATCAGGAGCTCACTTTTGATATGATGTATCCCGTTGCAAAAAAGTATCCGGATTCCCGCATGCTCAGTTTTTCGGGCACGAATAACAAAGCTGATGTGTATTTCAAAATTGAAGAACTCAAAATGAAAGAAATGACGATTTCAGGAGTCATCGCTGACGTACGAGGATCTGCTGTGGTTCCTGTTTTCGGAAAGCAAAACCTTATTAACTTAATGGCCGCAGCCAATATCGCCTATGCGTGCAAAATCGCCCCGGAAAATATCTGGAAGGCGTTGCCCAACTGCAAAACCGCATGGGGCCGCAATCAGTTTATCGAAACCCATACGCACGCTGAAATTCTTTTTGACGGTTACAATTCAAATCCTGACAGCATGAAAGCGCTGCTTGAAAATATTCCGCTGCTGCAAAGTACCGGTAAAAAAATCGGTGTCTTCGGGCAAATGAAAGAGCAGGGCAGTGTATCACAGGCCGTTCACACTGAAATCGGAGAGCTGGCAGGAAAAGCCGGATTTTCTCAGGTATATTTTACCGGTGAAGACCATGCCGCTTTCAGCGAGGGCCTTAAGGCTTCGGGTTTTAAAGGCGAAGCCATGATTGCCGCTGATTTTACGCCTGAGCTCGGTCAGAAGCTTGAAAGCAGTGTCAAAGCCGGTGACATCATTGTCGTAAAAGGTTCCCGCGGAGCTAAAATGGAGCGTTTTATTCCATTCTGCCATCCGGTCAACTGGTCGGCAAAATAGAGGCCGTTATATTCGCTTTAACTTTCGTTTTTTAGTGGAAACGGCCGCCGTTTTGTGGAAGTATTCTCGGCATGAGCATGCTTAGAGCCGTTTCAGTTTTCCTGGTAACTTTAGTCGTTTTTGCGGCTTCGTCATTTGCGGCTCCACCTCCACGCCCGGTTCACCCAAAAGCAGAAGACTACCGCTGGTTGTATGAAGCGCTGTTTGCGCAGTCCGACCGTAACCTTTTCCCGGCTGAATCGTTTATTTCTTTTTATGTTCACATGTACGATTCAGATGAGTTTCTTCCTTCACCGGAATTAATCAGCGCCGATCAGCTTCGCCAAGTGACCCGTTTAGAAGGCATGATGGGTTACGTTAATGGCATCATTAAAAAGCGCTACGTTTACGATGTTGAAACTGCATCTGAAATTATTTTTCATGTTCGCGTCCATTTTAAAGACCCGGCCGGTGAGGACGTTGAAAACTTCAGAGCGAAAGTAGCCGCTGCCGAAAATATCTGGAACGCATCGCGAATCGTAACGAACTTTCCGTACCGCTTTCAGTTTGAGGTTGTTGAGAACGCCGCTGATGCCCATTATTCTGTAAAGGTGCTGGATAAAACCCGCGGGCCTTACGATATGAACTGGGGCCGCGACTGGACGCCAACGACGATCGCACACGAGCTGGGCCACATGATGGGAATCGCCGACGAATACCAAACGCTTTCAAGTTATCAGGATTGTTTGAAGACTTCATTGATGTGTTCGTCTTCTAACGGGAAACTGATGCCTCATCACTACTATTTTATTCTGCGCCGTTTAGTTGTTCGCTAAAGGATCCTGTTAAAATTAACCAGGCGTTTTCTTTTTCTTGTAAAGCAGAAGAAGCCTGTCACTTACAACCTGAATGTAATTCGAAATGATAAATAGCAACCCGACAATAACGATTGTAGCCAACGCGCGAACGCCCTCACCGTAGGTGTCGGCCAGCTTCAAAATCATGAGGCCAAGATCCTGGTGGATCAGGTAAGCGGGGTAAGACAAAACAGCTAATTTCGTTATCCAGCTGTTGGTTCTTTCTGAAAAGTTGTACGGTAGTTCCATCAGGATAAGAAACAGCGGAAACAAAACGCCATAAAAGGCCATCGAGTTTTTCTTGCTGAGCAGAAGCGACAGATGATCAACCCCCATTAAAGATAAAACTATAAAAACCGAAAACGAGATCAGCATGGTTATAGCGCCGAAGGTTTTTTCGCTGTCGGTTTTGAAGTGATAGTAACCGTTTCCGAAGCTGAAAAAAGTCAGATACATGAAAAAGTCGTTAAGTCTGTTATCGAAGTACTGTGACGTCCAAATGCTGATCAAGGCAAAAGGAAGCAATACAAAGGACGACATCTTTTTCATTTTAAAAAAGAAGTAAAGAACACCGAATAAGAAATAAAATCTGAATTCAACCAGTAGCGACCAAAAGGCTCCGTCAATAAACTGATAATCGGGTTCAAACAACGAGCCCCGGTAAATCAAAAAGGGAATGTCCAGCAATGGAAGACAAAAAAAGGTGTTAAACATCTCAGGCAAAGATGTGTAGTGAAACTTGATGACGTTAACCAAAGACATTTTGACGATCGTAATGAAAAGCCCGCTGACAAATAATACCGGCAACAAGCGCTCCCACCGCGCAAACCAGAATTCTTTAAAAGATTTTCTTTTCTGTGACGTCATTGAAATGCAGTAGCCGCTGATAAAGAAGAACAAAACGACGCCTTGAGTTCCGCCCAGAAAGGCCGGGTGGTCCGGCACATAGTGACTGAAGATCACCAGCGCTAAACTTACGACTCGTATGATGTCGATGTTAGTGAAGCGCACTTAGTAAAGCTTTGACAGTTCTGTTGAGTATTTTCCCGGAGCATAGTTCAGCAAACGGGTTTTATATAACTCCTGAAAATCTTTTTCGTTATTGGCGTAAGAAGCGTAAGGAAAGATGGCGATGCCTCCGCGCGGAGTGAATTCACCGATGACCTCGATATACTTTGGCTTCATCAGCTTAACCAGGTCGTCGCAGATTTTCTGAATGCAGTCCTCATGAAAGTCTCCGTGATTTCTGAAGCTGAAAAGATATAGTTTCAGGGATTTACTCTCAACCATTTTACGGCCGGCAATGTAATTGATAAAAATCTTGGCGAAGTCAGGCTGGCCTGTCTTAGGGCAAAGGGAGGTGAACTCGGTACAGACAAAGCTGGTCCACGCCACGGCTTCCGGATTCTTGTTATCGAAGCTTTCCAGTAATGAAGGGTCATAGTTTTGAGGATAAAGTGTGGTTGCCCCGCCCAATTTTAACGGCGCGAGTTCTTTTTTTGTTCTATTCTTCATCACATTTTTCTTCATGGAGGGTAAAGTAGCGGTGCGAACGGCATAAATCAACAAGAAAAGGCAAAATAATCGA
>JAJFMT010000093.1 GCA_020696855.1 Pseudobdellovibrio sp. | reverse complement strand
CGGCCGGCTAAGCCAAGCGCCATAACGATTTCAGGAGAACCGATGAATGCTAAAGTTTCAGGATTCGCATCATTACGGCCGCGGAAGTTACGGTTGAAAGAAGTCAGGATTGTATTTTTATCGCCTGTCTTAACATCATCACGCTTCCATTGGCCGATACATGGCCCGCAAGCATTCGCAAGAACAGTTGCACCTACGGCTTCAAAAGTTTTCATCTGACCGTCGCGTGTAATTGTATTTTGAATTTGGGTCGAACCAGGAGAAACAAGGAATGGCTGACTCATAGTCACACCGACTTGCATCGCTTGTTCTGCGATCATCGCAGAGCGGCCGATATCTTCGTAAGAAGAGTTCGTGCAAGAACCGATTAAGGCGCTTGATAATTTCAGTGTCCAGCCGTTTGAACGCGCTTCTTCCGCTACTTTTGAAATCGGGCGTGCTAAGTCAGGAGTGTGAGGGCCAACTAAGTGCGGCTCTAAAGTTGAAAGATCGATTTCGTAAACTTCATCGAAATATTTTTTTGGGTTCACAGCAACGTCAGCATCAGCCGTCAGTAAGTCAGTGTTTTGATCCGCCAGCTGAGCCAGTTCTTTACGGCCTGTCGCCGCTAAGTAACCCGCCATTTTCGCATCGTACGGAAACACCGAGCATGTCGCACCTAACTCGGCACCCATGTTTGTGATTGTTGCCTTACCCGTACAAGATAGTGAAGCTGTTCCTTCGCCGAAGTACTCAACGATTTTATCTGTTCCGCCTTTAACCGTTAACATTCCGCAAAGTTTTAAGATCACATCTTTTGCGGCAGTCCAGCCGTTTAATTTTCCTTTTAAGTGAACGCCGATCAGCTTCGGATTTTTTACTTCCCAAGGCAAACCAACCATAACATCAGAAGCATCAGATCCACCGACACCCACTGCGCACATTCCAAGACCGCCCGCATTCGGTGTGTGTGAGTCCGTTCCGATAATCAAACCGCCCGGGAATGCGTAGTTCTCTAAGATAACCTGGTGAATGATTCCCGCACCTGGCTTCCAGAAACCGATATTATATTTTGAAGACGCTGTTGCAAGAAAGTTGAAAACTTCTTTGTTTGTTACATTTGATTCGGCCATATCTTTCTCTTTACCCTGATACGCACGAATTAAGTGATCACAATGAACTGTAGAAGGAACAGCGGCTTCAGATTTTTCTGCAAGCATGAACTGAAGAATCGCCATTTGCGCTGTTGCATCCTGCATGGCTACTCGGTCAGGTCTTAACAACAAGAAACTTTTACCGCGCTCGATTTCCTGATTTTGCGGATCATCCAAGTGGCCATAAATAATCTTTTCAGCCAAAGTCATATCGCGGCCTAAGCGCTTTTTAACGATCTGTATTTTAGCTCGTGATGTTTCGTAAACTTTTTTTACCATTTCGGGTGATGTTTCGATTTTTGCGGCCATAAGGCTTCCTTTCGCTGTCGAACCTAGTTTGCTTTCAAACTTACTTATAAGTGAACCTGTAAATTACACTCCAAGAATCGTCTAAAATCATTAAAGAAAAAATTGAATAATTGGAATATAATATAGTAGTATTAGGAATATATGGTCGAAGGTATAGAGGCCCTCTTAGCACTCGAAAGAACAGGTACGATCAGCGAAGCCGCTGCTCAATTGCGACTCACGCAGTCTGCTGTCAGTAAGCGCATCCAAGCTCTTGAAAATGAGCTTAAGTACAAGGTTATCGAGCCCGACGGAAGGCGGGTTCGCCTGACTCAGAAGGGCCAATTGTTTCTTAATAAGGCCCGCACCCTTCTCTCAGAGCTTAAAAACCTGAAGGATATCGACAGCTCAGACGATGTCCGAAAGTATTCCATTGCCCTTTCTGATTCGGTCGCCGCATCGTGGGGCCCCCGGTTAATCCGCCAAGCCAGCAATAAAATCAAAAACGTCGAGTTCGAAATCCACGTGCACCGGAGCATGCTGGTCGAAGAAAATGTTAAGATGGGGCGCTACCATATGGGTCTTTGCATTAGTTCGACTCAGGACTCCCAAATGACCTCTGACGTTATCCTGGAAGAACCAATGGTATTGGTAACCGGTCCGCACCAAAAGGATGACCGCCCGCCGCTTTTAACAATTGAAAAGGGCTCAGGCTCTTGGCGCGCACTTGAAGATAAAATCCTCCGCCATCCGAAACTTAAAAATTACGACATCATTCATAGCGAGTCATTTGCGGCAATCATTCAAATGGTAAAAGAAGGTTACGGCTACGGACTTGTTCCACTCGGACTGGCGCAAACGATGAACGTGGCCAAGACAAATATTCTAATGCTAAGCCCGTCCATCAAACGACCTATTAAGCTTATCGCCCGCAAAGGCGTAGCCCAACAGGATGCCATCATTGAGTTTAAAAGCTTACTTGTAGAGGCTGCTAAAGGCCTTCGTTAGGTTTTCAGAAATAAAAAAGCCCACTCTTCAGCGGGCTTTTCATTCGTTTAAATTTCAGGTTCTATTAGTTTCCTAAGTAGCTACTAAATTAGTTTCCTAAGTAAACTTGGCTGTTTTGCAACATCTTGTTTTGGTTGATCAACCAAGTGTCGCCTTGAGTAGCGCCCGGATCGATACCAGAACTCGTTGGTGTTCCGTAAGCAGTTGCCGTGAAAGCAGAGTCTGAACACGCCGTTAAAGAGCCGGTTGTTGGCTTAGTTTGAGTCCCCAAAGACCAAGTTGCGCCGTTAGTATTTACCGAAGCTCCATCAGACCAAACGTAAGCAGCAGTTGTTGATTCAACCGGAGCACCTTGACCTGTTGAGTAGCCCACACAAGCCGTACCCGCTTGGAAACCGGTTACGTATCTTAAGCGAGAACCTTGAACCGAGAAACCGATATTGACTAAGTCTACGCTGAATGAATTCCAGTGCTGACGAAATGATTCTTCGGCTGTGAATAACGCTGCTAAATTTAACTTTGCTTCACTCTGTCTCGCTTTAGCCTGGAATTTAGAATACTCAGGAATGCCGATCGCGGCCAAAACGCCGATGATTGCCACCACGACCATGAGTTCGATCATAGAAAAAGCCTTGGTGTTTAATCTAAGTTGTAGCTTCATGAAAACTCCTTAAAAATGGTAACTCATTACCTACTTTGGTAAATTGTCACCATTTTTAACTCAAGGAGCAAGAGTTTTGTTAAGGCCTTGCCTACTTTGCGACTACTTTCCAGCTCGTTTTACTGGCCTTGATAGCTTGGAGTCAGGCTGGCCGATTGTGAATCCTCATGCAAGCTCGACTGGCTGAAACGGTTCGAAGGCATCAAAATTAGCAAGTTATCTTGCCCTTCCCCTTTTACCAAATTCACTTCTGACGATTCGCCCGCGCCTAAAGTCAGCGTCTCTGGCAAATCCAGGAACGACTGATCTTGTAAACGCAGAGAGATTTTTCGGTCTGCAGAGTCCGTCGTACTTAAAACGTCATCAAATTCAACAGTGCTTTGTTCATTATGAGTAACTAAAAGACGGAAAGAAATTGCGCCTTCTCTGGTCATTGCAAGCTTGCTTGCATCAATTTCAAGAACTGCAACCGAAGAGTTGTTAAAAACAGTCATTAGTCTTTGGTCGATAATCGCATCCGAATAATCTTCAGCCGTTTTCAATGCGGCTAATTTAGCCGGATCATTTTTCGCTTCCTCTACTTTAGCTTCATAAGCCTTACGTAATCCGCGAACAGCCGTTGCATCCAGAAGTGTCGTTACAAAACCTTCGCCATCCTGACCGGGAATACTCTTTTGGCTGGCGCCCAGCAATTCCTGTTCGGCAACACCATCGCCGTCAGCATCGATCAGTAAGCTGATGTCACATGCATTCCATGTTGTCATCGGCTTAAATAATTTAACCGCCACTTGCAGTACCGGAGCTTCGCCTTCTTTGCCCGGCTTGATTCTGTATCCTGCCGTCTGTAAATCACAGTCACCCGTCATAAACGAAGGAGCATGAGGCTTTCTCTCATCGCCGCCCAAAGAATTGAACAACAGAACTTCTCCCGCATTCTTACCTTTATTTTCCAGTGTCACAGTTGCAGCTGCGCCAGCTGAATCAAGAGAAGAAGAGGAAACTTTCAAATCCTTCGCTTCTAAATTAGAAAGTTTATGTGCGATCGCCAGAACCGGAATGCGGTGAATCTCCTGGCCGTCTTTTTTAATCATGACCCAGCCATCCATCTCACGGATGCGTTCATCATTCATTTTTGATGCATCTAAAGTCAGGTTCAGTGCAACGGACGCTGAACCGCCGGCGTCAACCGAAACAGAAACCGAAGGCATCGAAACAAAATCACTTCCTTCGAATGAAGCCGTTACGTCCAGCTTTTCAGAAGAAATATTTTTTAACGAAATATTCTTACGAATTGTTTTTTTAGACTCTACACCGAGCTCGCCCAGCGAAATCGCCGGCACATCTGAAATCAGCTTAGCGGCAGCAGCCACATCAGCCTGAACACGGCCCGCACCTTGCAAACTTACAGGGTAACGTTCGCCTTTAACATCCATTGTTTTTGCAGTACCCATGACTAAGGATTTCATGTCTTTTGCATTTAACTGAGGGTGAATTTGTTTGAGCAACGCCATAACGCCCGCCATGTGTGGCGCCGCCATTGACGTTCCTGACATCTGAACTGCTTCTTTACCGCCACCCATCGCCGCAGAGATCACGTTTTCACCCGGCGCTGCGATTTCAGGTTTAATTGCGCCATCGATTGAACGAGGGCCTTTTGATGTAAAGTCCGTGAGCGTGTCGATAAGCTCCGGCTTTTCGATTTTTTCATCTGTTTTAAAGTCGATTACAACATCGCCCGTCTTCAAAGCCTCTTTAACTTTTTTGCCGTCGTTTAAAGTAATCATGATAGCCGGAATATCAAATTTATCAGATGTTCCCATTGAGATCGGAGCGCCATCTTTGTTATTAGCAACAACAACACCGATTGCACCCGCCTCAGCAGCGCGTTTGACTTTATCATTAAAGTTAACAAGTCCACGGTCAATCAAAGCCACGTTGCCTTTGATTTTTGCGGCAAGGTCAGCATCGAAGTCGACATTTGCTAGACCGGCAAACACCAGCTTGCCCGACAGCGCACCTACATCAGCAATTTTTTTTGTTGTAGCTGCTTCGATCGCTTCCACCAACAAAGGACCTTCAGGCAAGTTAAGGCGAGAAGCACCGAACTTCCATAAGTGGTCACCGTTATCGACAGATGCCGCGACTGAAATCGCGTCATCAGACGTACCAGGCGCACCAACGATATAGTTTTTGTGACCAGAGTTTCCTGCAGATGCCACTGTTACAGTTCCGCCGTTAACTAAATTTTTAATCGCTTCAGAGTAAAGGATATGCGGGTTACCGTAACCGCTGCCTAAAGATAAATTCACAACATTCAACTGGTCAGAATTGTCACCGTCAACATTCGGGTCTGCTGCGTACTCAAGTGCGGCGATGACAACGAAGTCACTTGTTGAACCGTCAGCACCGAAAACTTTAATCGCATGAAGATCCGCTTCCGGCGCCATACCGTTGTAGGTATGAACGCTATCGCCGATTCCCGCAACAGTTCCCGCAACGTGTGTGCCATGGCCGCCTTCATCTAACGGGTTCATGTCCGGTTTGGGAATGTGATTTACAAATTCAGGAGAAGCCGCATCGTAAGTTGTACCGACTAAATCAATACCGCCTGTGACTTTCGCGTTCGGAAACGCAGAAGTTTCTGCAGCCGGGTCGACGGCTTTGTAAGCCTCTTCAGTCCCAACACCGCCAAGCATCGCGTGAGTAAAATCAATACCTGTATCAATGATACCAACCTTCACACCTTTACCGGTAATTCCGGCAAGATTCAGCTTTTCTGCGCCGATAAACTTTGAAGAGTTACGCTCTAAAAACGAAGGCGAAGAATCAGAGTTAGAAAGCTCCATCGTTTCTTCGCGTTTAAAAGTCCCTGATCTTTCCGAGTATGCAACAAGTCCGATGCCTTTGATTTTGTCTTCAAGCGAAGACGGCGCTACAACTGCAAGACCATTTAAAACCATTTTGTACTTGTAGATTACCTGAACTTCAGGCGAAAGCGCTTTTAGGGCAGCGATCGCTTCATCTTGCTCTTCCGAAATCTTTTTCAATAATTCCTGGTCAACAACAAGACGGCCGCCCTGTTTGCTTCCGCTTTCCAATAAAGCCGGCGACTGCAGTTTTAAGATTGCAAAAAATTGCTTAGAGTTTTGCGGACGTGTGCTGATAATGTTTTTCGACATTTTCAACAATGGATTCAAACCGTCGTTTTGCGGTTTTTGAACACAAGATGTAACTAGTAATAAAGAAACGCCCACTAAGCCTAATATTTTCATTTTTTGAACCCCCGTAAAATAGTCCCCGAAAAGCTGCCAAGGTTTTAGGACATTCCGCATATTTTAGCCATTCCAAAAGACCAAAATGTCACCAGAACCAATTAGTTCGATGTCGTGCTTACAATAATCAGACCAACACTGAAAAGACTTCACATTTGTAAGGAAATTATCTAACTTTTAAATTCTAAAAAACGTAGAGATTAAAAAGATTTACACGGTCATCTACGTTTACAAAAGGAGAAAAAATGAGAACAGTACTGGCAGCCATAGTGGCACTTGCAACAACAGTTTCTTTTGCACAAACCAAAGCAAAAACTGCAGCAGCTAAAAATACAAAACCGGCACCTATGGCATCTACAATGGATGTTACAGGCGACCTTAAATGGATAGGTTACGGCGTTGGCAAAAGCCACAAAGGAACAATCCCGGTAACAGGAAAGGTTGAAATGAAAGGCGACGAGCTTGTCGGCGGAAATTTCGTTCTTGATATGGCCAACTTAAAAACCGGCGATTCTCCTCGCTTAGAAGGTCACTTGAAATCTCCTGACTTCTTTGACGTAGAAAAATCGAAAGAAGGCACTTTCAAAATTACAAAGGTAGAAGCATTACCTGCAGGAAAGCCCAACGAGCCAACCCACAAAATCACAGGCGACCTGACAATCAAAGGCAAAACGAACAGCGAAACATTATTAGCAACAGTTGCAAAAAAAGAAAAGAAATACACAGCTACTGCTTCAACAACACTTGCTGACCGCACAAAATACGACATCGTATACCGCTCAGGGAAATTCACACCGGTAGGCGAACTGGGCGACAAATTAATCGAAGACAAAATTGACGTTCAATTGGATCTAACAACGAAATAAGTTGCAGATATTTGCCGGGGGTCGAGCAAGTTTAAAAACTTGGCCACCCCCTGCCCCTAACATCGGCGTACTTAAGAGTTTATACGTAATCACCCTTGCGGATTTTTTCGAGAATAATTTTCTCAGTCTTAATCGGATCTTTTGGGTCAACAGAGAAGTAACTTTGTTGCTCGCAACGGATTTTTTCTTTGATTAACCATTTCAGAATTTCGGCAAGGTCTTTGTTCTTTTTATCTTTAAAGAACGGATCGTTTTCTAATGCATCTTTCGCTTTTTTCAATGCGCGCGCTTCAGCCGGATCAGATTCTTTAACTTTGTAGTGAGGCAAATCGTACTTTTTCACGTCGCCAGGTAAAACTCCCAGGAATCTTACGTTCGGCGCGCTGAAGTCTCCATTACGAATTAATGATGCCGCAGAGCCGGCTTTCAGGGTACGGAAGATGTTTTGCAGTGTGTACGCATCGAGATCCCCGAAGAAGTACATCGGTACATCAAGCTGCGCTTCGATCAGTTTACACCAGCCGCGAACACCGTTCGATGGAACCCCTTGAGCACCCATAAGAATACAAGGATTTCTCTTGGTAAAACCCATGGACTGTAAGGTTCCTGCGGTACCTTCTGATTCAACAACAAGGCAGAAATCAATTTTCTTTTTAGCTTTAAGTTTTAAAGACTGCGGCTTGTTTTTCGGCTGAAACGGAGATGTTCCCAAAGTCGATAAATCGACAACGGCTCTATCTCCATCCGGTAAAGCTTCAGTTACAACTAACTGCTGAGAATATGTTTGGCCACCGCGGTCGTTGGCAAAACAGTTTAGCTCTTCACGGTAAACTTCCAGCATATCACCGATGAAATCGATAATGCCGTCTGACTCACCTTGATCTTCGAAATCCAAAGGTTTGTAACGGGTGTCGCCTTTAATAAGACCTTTACAGATATAGTACAATTCACGCTTCGTATTGACTGCGCCGATATCCAAATTGCGCAATAAAATTTCCAGCATGAATACCACGCGCGCCAGCTTTTGAACCGACGACACATTTAATTCTGTACGAACAACTTTATCTCCCGGAGTCAGGTAGCCGACTTTCGGGTTGTATTCAGAGTTATCAAGAGACGTTTTAACTGCTTCCAGATATGGACGTTTTGAATTTTCCAGATCTTTCAGCATTCTTTCAGCCAAATTTTTGGCTTCTTTAGGAATATCTAAATTAAGATTTCGGACTTTTAACAATGCCATATAGACCTACTTCTTATTCTTTTTGGTTTTAGT
>JAJFMT010000092.1 GCA_020696855.1 Pseudobdellovibrio sp. | reverse complement strand
TTCGAAGATTTCGCCTTTGGCATCAACTGTGATTTTTTGTGATAAGTCGCCGTTCGCAACCGCTGTCGTTACTTTTGCGATGTTACGTACCTGGTTCGTTAAGTTAGATGCCAGACCATTTACGTTATCTGTTAAGTCCTTCCATGTTCCGGAAACACCTTTTACATCTGCCTGACCGCCGAGACGGCCTTCGGTACCCACTTCTTTTGCCACACGAGTTACCTCGGCAGCGAACGAGTTCAGCTGATCCACCATGACGTTGATGGTATTTTTAAGTTCGAAGATCTCGCCCTTCGCATCAACCGTAATTTTTTGTGACAAGTCGCCTTTAGCAACCGCGGTCGTTACTTTTGCGATGTTACGTACCTGATTCGTTAAGTTCGATGCAAGCGAGTTCACGTTATCAGTTAAGTCGCGCCAGATACCGTGCGCGCCTTTTACCTGCGCCTGACCGCCCAGCTTTCCTTCAGTACCCACCTCTTTTGCCACACGAGTTACCTCGGAAGCGAACGAGTTCAGCTGATCCACCATGGCGTTAACCGTGTTACCGATACGCAGGAACTCCCCTTTGATCGCACGGCCTTCGATTTCAAGAGACATTTTCTGAGACAAGTCACCTTTCGCAACCGAGGTGATAACGCGCGCAACTTCTGTTGTCGGCTGAACCAGGTCACCGATCAGTAAGTTGACCGAGTTAACACTCGTCGCCCAAGAGCCTTTAACTGAACCGATAGAAACACGTTCAGTCATCAAACCTTCCTGACCCACTTTTTCACGGACGCGAATGAACTCGCTGGCCATGCTTTCGTTTAATTCAAAGATATCATTTAAAACTTCACCGATCTCACCGATGATGCCTTCTTCTGACGTATCGATACGGGTGCTAAAGTCACCGTTTCGAACAGCTTTTACAGATAAAAGTAATCCGCGAAGCTGGTGCCAGTCAGCTGACCGGGTTTTTGCTTCCAGAACCAGTGAAGATTCGGCTAGTGCCGCCTCTTGTTTGGAAGTCATTAATTCTTTTTCGTGTTTTTGACGAGCAGTAAGTGCGATCGCGTTTTTTGAAACTTTTGCGCGGCCTTTAGATTTGGACGGAACAGCATTTTTTTGCATCTGAATCCCCTCTTGTTAGTGATGGGGAAAGTTTCTACGCAAACGGGTTATATCTGTCCAAGGGAAACAGCCTCAAAAACAGGAGTTTATAATTCTTAACACTTAACTTTAAAGCTGCTAAAAAAGCAGTCAAACATGCAGATTTTCATGCCTAACTGGAAAAATACGAAACTTAAAATTTCTAAACAAAATCCCTAATTGCGACTTTTGAATTGATTCAAAATCAGTAAACGATCACTGAAACCGGGATCGTTTTCAGCTGGTCATGTTCGATAAATTGAATCCATAAGCGCTGTTCGCCGGCCTTTGTGAAGCTCGCATGAAGCATACCTTCATTAGGTTTTGAACCCGCCATCGGGTGAACATGTAAAAGCTCGTCGCCACTGGTAGGAGTCGCGATCACGTGTGCAAAAGCTCCTAGATAAGGTTTCATGGCCGCAGGCTTTCCGTCTTCACGTGTAACTTTGAAATGTAGTGTGGCCATTTGGTTAACTTTTAATTTTGCATTTGAAAGTTCAAGCACCGTGCCGCTGTCAGATCCTTTACGGATGTCGCTTAAAGGTAACTTGGGATTCGCCGGCGTTCCGTTCACAACTTCAAAACGTGCGAGGCTTGAAAAATCTTCTCCCTCTTCAAGTTCACCTTGTGCCCAAACAAAATATTTTCCGTTCACTTTAGTTGTAACCGGTGCAGACCAAACCTGATCTTTGTAAACAGGGTGAAGATGAAAGAATTCTTTCAGGGCTTCGTCGTACATCAAGAGATGAATTTTTTTTGTGTGAGTTACAACCAGATCGGAATCCGTTATGAATTTCTTTTTTTGTTTGTCGTAAAGTTTAAAACGGTAATCGCGTGTACCGGCCGGAGCACTCATTAAAGCCGCATTAAGCTCTATCCGCTGGCTGGCACTGTCTGCGAACGCGAACTGAGATAAAAAAATAAGGACTCCAAAAATTGATTTCATGAATTCTCCGTTTTGCTACTCCATTGAGGCTAGCGCAGTGAAATGGCGCATTCAATAATTAGCGATAACGCGAGGGTGCTATCTTTGCCCGCACTGCGGGCAAGGCCTTCAGTTTGCTATTGCAAAGGTCCGGACCTTTAAGCCACCAGGAAACAAAATGAAAACAAAATTAGCCTTATTCGTGACCCTATTTGGACTCTCATTGTGGACGAATGCCCAACAAAGTCCTGACAGACACAAATGCTTCGGGCTTGCCACTGTAGCCAGCCAGCCGGTTGATGGAGACATTCCTGTTGAATATTGCATAGAAGCGATTTCAGTAAATACGGAAGATAACGAGATTACGGTTTCAACAAAAATAACTCCGGAAGTTTTTTCGGACATGAAAATAAACTCTATCCATTATCACTGATGAAAAAGTCACAACTGATACGTGCAAAGTGCAGCCGACCTTTTCTTCCTACCGTTATATCATGAAGTAACCGTAATTATCTGACCTCTGTGAACTCTTCATATTTTTTCATAAAGACCTGGGCTGTGTCCTGATCATTGTTTCGTTTTGCCAGCTCGGCCATGGTCATACAAAGTTCAGGCAGCTCAGTGGGCTTTTGTGAGAGCTTTGAAAATCTTTCCAGTAACTGAATTCTTTTTTCCGTGTTTTGTGACTGGTAATAATACTGAAACAGTTCCAGATAAGCCGGAAGATAGTTGGATTTAAGCTGCAAAACTTTTTCCAGGTTTTCTTCAAAGGCAACTGTGTTACCGGCTTTGAGATAAACCAGTGCGCTTCGGTAATACGCTAAAGGCACATTCGGTGCCAAAGTCATCAGTGTTTCGTAATTTTCAAGACTTCTTTCAGCCTCAGGAATAATTCCGTGCGAATATAGCTGCGCGTACTGGTTTCCTGTCTGCAAAAAATAGTGATCGCGGTTGATCGCTCTTTCTTTGCAGGCGTCTGAGTCTTTATTCAAAGCTTCTAAAATCAGCCCCCGCACTTCCGACGTAATGTTACGCCCATCAAGCAGCATTTGCGTCTCTATCTGTGCTCTATGGCAATAATAAGCAGGCTCTAAATCATTAGCGTTTATAGCCTCATCTGCCAGTACCGATGCCAATTGAATATTCTTTTCTGCATTCAGTGCATTGTAAGATAACTGATATAGAATATCGCCCCGAAAGTGATTAAAGAATTTGAATGCCAAAAGAAAAAATAAAGCCTCAAGTGCGAGCAGTAAAACAGTAAAGGCCTTATTGATCTTAGAGAAATCCGCCAATAGCGCAGAATGATTTGGACCGGTCGCGACTATGACCGGAAAAAGAAAGTAAAAGAACTCAGTTGTGATAAAATTGAACCCAGTTAAATTTGCCAGAAACAAAAAGATAAAGCCGCAGCCGAATCCCAGCTGTAAAATGTTTTCGCCGGTGGGCTCACGGATTTTCATTAAGTGAATTACACTTCTTGTAACATAGCCAAAAAGCAAAAGATGCATCATCAGGCCAACCGCACCAAGGCTGACTAAATACTGAATCAGATGATTGTGCGCCTTTGTCCAGGACGAATGCCAGCGGTCGTACTGGTTCATATCTACACTGTGATAAGCCCGTTGTGCGATTGAAAATGTCTCTGGGCCGTAGCCCAAAAACGGATGTTCCTTCCAAGCCGCCACCGCCTCTTGCCAAAGTAACGTGCGCGTTGACCAGCCCCGGTGGACTTCAGTGGCACTGAATTTATAGACGAGAGTTTCTTTTTCAGCCGGTTCTAAAAACGCCAGTCCGTAAAGACAAAAAACAGAAACAAAAAGCGTAATCGCAGATGAAGCAGGTTTAAACTGCGATCTTCTGAAAAAAAAGTAAGATAACAATAAAACCTGAACGACCGCGCTGAAAACGGCAGGCGTACGTGAGCCCGTTTCAAGCAGCAGGTAATTTGAAATCAGCACCAGAAAAAACAGCGGCACTTTTAGATACAGTCTCTTGGTTACATACAGGCAGCAAATAGCCAAAGGAAGTAAACACCCGATAAAGACTGAATACGCTACTGTACTGCCCAGAGTTCCAAAAACCGGCTTGGCGTAATTCCATTGATAGAAGTCATACCCGGAAGATTGCAGGCAGCCGTAGCCCGTTTGCACTGTGAGCGCCAGCAAAAAGACACCTGCCAGTAATTTGCGTCCGTGACTGTCAAAAATAACCCCTGCCACTAAAGCCATGAAAGTGAAAATCAAAACACTGGCAAGGCTATCAGACGGAAGCTGGTTGTCTCCCCACATGGACAGATATGGATTTACTGAAAAGATGTACGACAAAATATTTGAACCTGCGATAAGCAGAATAATAATCACAGGAAATGACAGCTCAAATTTGACTGTTTTTTTTCTGATTAAAGAGATGAAAAAAATAATAGCAAAAAAACTGATGAACAGGCCTGCAAAGATATATTTAAAAAACTCAAAAGGTGAATCCGCGTTTTGAAGATTAAAAACTTCTGGAAGCAAAAAACAGAATAATAAAAATAATCCTTGTAACAGGCTTAGTCCTTTAGTTTCTTCAGGCTGGCTTCACACCAGGGCTTTTCGTCATCAGTAAGCTGTGTAAAGGCCTGTTCTGCATTCTGCACGGCTAAATTGAATCCGGCCGTGTTACCGGCTGATTTCTCTGCTAACGCTAAAGTTTCGTATCCGAAAAAAACTTCAAGCGCCCCCGCTTTATTTTGACTGCAAATCTCAAGGCATTTTTTTGCATGTGAAACCGCCAACTCCGGCTGTGCGGCTTTTAGATAAGTTTGAGACAAGCGGTACTCGGCTCTTTCGGTTTCTAACCAGCCACCGGCCACGGCCCAGAAGTGACGGCCTGTTTGTGCGGCCATTATCATCAATTCTGTTTCAGCTGCTGAACGGGAAGATTTTTCTTCTAATGCACAGGCAAGATTGTTGCCTGTAATTGCAAGCGAACGGTTCGCCGGATCTTCTTTCGTTAAACCGCTACCGGCTTTACTTAAAGCTGAGCGAAACAACTCTTGCGCCCTTTTCGCGTCTTTTTCACTGAGAGCAGAAGCGGCTACGGCTAAAATTCTGATTTGTTCTGATGTGGAATAACCCTCAAGCGATTGACGTAACCCGCCCGCCACTTCAAGACTGGCCACAGAACGCTGAATTGCGCCTTCACTTTCACTTGCAGGATCAAAAACACTTGCAGAGCGAAGCTGATTTAAAGTCTCGATTCCCTTACTCCATTCGCCGAGATGTTCTCCCATGACGTGTGTAATTAAATTAGCAAAGGAAGGGATCTGTTCATTTTTTTCCAGTAAAGAAATACCTTCAGGCCATCTTGCCGCCACTGCTGAGGCGTCTTTTGCGTGGTCGTTCCAGCTTTTATTTAAAAAATCAGAAAAGCTCATTCAGTGGTTCCTATTAAAGCCAGTTTACAGTCTTGGTAAGTGTGCGAATCCCGTTCATCACAGAACTGCTGTTGTAGTTGATTCTCACATTCGAGCACGCCCCGCCTGTAACCAAAACCTGAAGTGACCCGCTGTTTGAAGTCGCAGGCCCTTGGTTCGCCAGAATTGTTGTTACACTAAAAGTTCCCGGAGCACTGCGGTCGGCATTTAAAGTCCATGTTTCGTTGTCGATACCTGAGGCCAATTGCACTTGCACACTCGCCTGATTGGCTCGTGTGGGATCAAAAACCACAATTGTAAACGGAACGGAGATAGCAACAGTTGAAGTGCTCTTGATCGTTGTACAAGTCGTAGTTGTTGAAGCCGTCAGCGTTGCGGGCACATTAATCGTAGAAAACGGCATCGTACCGGTTAAGCCTGCGATCTGCCAGCCAAAGGCTGACTTGTGCAGCATGAAACTTCCTTCACCGGTTTGCATTTGCGGCGTCAGGTTCGGCATCTGCAAACAGCGTTTTTCCCAGGCGGTTTGCAGAACGGCCACGTCAGTTCCAACGGTGACCTTCGTATTTAACAAGTTTACGCGGATCTGTTTGCACTGTGCGCTTTCAATTGCAATCGCGTCTACCAGTTTTTGTAATCCGACAACGCTGGGGTCAAACTTCTTTTGAAACATCGCTAGACTTCCGGATTCGTACAATCTGAAAATTTCACTGATGGAATTTTGAATTCGCTGTGCATCGTCTTCGGTTGCAAGCTTTCCCGCCTTCGGAGCCGGATTTGTGTCCTCTGCAAAAGTGACCGCGTTTGTTAATAAGAAAAATATAAAAATAAATTTATTCATAGCATTCCTTTAAGGTAATAGAACGTTGTCGCCGGCCATTCCTACCAGCTTCCAGTCTTTCCCGGATTTTTGCATAAAGAACTTCGTATCACCTCTTTTGGTAATTTGAATTCCACCGGAGTTAAAATAGCGCTTTTCCCAGATACTGCCGATGACGACGTTGGCCTCACCCAGTGCCTGGATTTTTAAATTTTGCTCTTCGAAAGAAATGCCCTTTTGAGAAATTTTTGAGTTATTGAGGGCGTCGGTCATTTCTTGCCGGCCGATCATAGTCTGATCAAAAAATTCTCCTGCTTCTGTTACGTTTCCTGCACTTAATAAATCAATAAATTTTTCGTAAGCTGCTAAAGCCGCATCAGAGGCCGCTTTGGCAGGATTGACCGCAATAACAGCTGGATCTGCAGGAGTTCCGCTTTGCTGGTTACCTGGCTGAGAAGAGGCACATCCTGCGATCAGCAAAATGAAAAAGTATTTCGATATCACAGTTAATTTAGCAGTCACGTTGCAATCACTTTCTAAAATTTGTAAGCGTAACGTGCGCCTACAACCTTTTCTTTTGTTTCTAAGTTCGGGTCATTTAAGTTGCGCGCGTTATCCTGATAATAAATTTTTAAATCGCTGGCATTTTTAAACTGGCGGCCGGCTTCAATCTGTAAGCTATTTGTCACAAGGTCAGGCTGCCCTGCCGTGGCCTGCATCAGTTTGCCTGTCGAAGCCATTGCGCTCAACGAACCATAATCTGTATGTGTGGTGGTTATACCAAGCGAATACATGGTGTTAACAACATCATTGCTGGCTACAACCGACTGCCGCTGAGTTGTATACGAAAGGGTTGAGTCGCAGCTCCAAGGCGAAACGTTACCTTCGCCGGCCTTTATCCATTTGTTTGCGAGAGACACCTGCACGTCTTTTGTTTCAGAGTTATTAGTAGAACCCGCTCCGTAATCGAACTTTCCAAGGCCGTAACCTAAAGCTGCACTCCAAGTTGTGGCGCTGTAATTCAAAGTCACGTTGGACTGATCGATCGACGAGTCACTTGCCCCAGGCACACTGGTTTCAGACAAAGCATTTTGAACATTCAGCGCCCAGTTTGCAGAATTTAAATTTGAAGCCGCCTTTACAGTACGTGCTTTCGTTTTTGATGTGGCCTCGCTTACACCGGGGCTGAAAGAATTTGTGTTGCGAAGATCGGCTCCTAAATTAAGCCATTCTTTTGCAACCCATTCTGTTCCGACGTAACTTTCTGTAACACCCGGAGCTGCACCTGAAGACAACGTGTAATAACGGCTGCCGATATCATGATGGCCACCGAACAAAGTCACACTGTCTTTGACCCACCGTCCGTCAATGATGAATCCGCTTGCGGTTTCTTCGGGGTCAGTACCTAGAGTACTTCGTGAAGAGCCCCACTCCCCCGAGACCTGCAATTGATCTTTTTGATAAGCGGCCCCTGCCGTATAGGAAGACAACTTGCTGTCTGCACTGAAAGCCGCAGGCAGACTGCTTTTACGGTCTTCGCCTGATTGAAATGTTAAATAAGCATTTACGTTTTCAAAAAGATTGCGGTCCAATTTGACGCCGTAAACATCGCGCAAATACTGAGTGCGCGTCACCTGACCCAGCAGCGACTCCCAGCTTTCACTTACGGTGCCGTAGTAGGCTGTTAAATTAAAAAGTTCTGTGAATCCGCTTTGAAGCCAAAGCCCGCGTGCTGAAAGGGATGAACTCAATGTCGAAAATTGCGGAATCACATCGCCGAACAGAACATGAAAATTCTTTCCGACGTGACCGATTTGAAGATTATTCAGCTGCACATATGTGTTAGATAGTACTTTAGGGTCATCGGTTTCTAAAACGGTAAATAAAAAATAATCGGTTCGCCCGTCAGTGTGAATGCGTTTCAAATCACTATTGACTAACGTTTTGTGAAATGTTCCCTCTTGCAGACTTGAATTCTGTGAAACGTTGGAAGACGTTACCGAATTAGAATACAAATCCGGAGTAACACTGCCTGTCCATTTGATCTGGGTGCTGCCGTCTTCCTTTTCCACAAGCTCCGGCTTTGGAGCTTGCGGATTACTTTGCTGCCAGGTTTTTAAAACCTCTTGATTCGTGGTTTTTTTAACATCGGCCGCATCCGCAAAACCGAATGTTAAAAGTAAAACCGGAAAGAACACTAACGGTTTTGTCATTACTGTTTTTCCTGAACCGGCGGCATTGGCGGAAGCGGCATCATCTTACGCTGCAGCGGCTGATTCATTAACGGACGGCCGGTTGGCAGCGTTCGCTTATCCAGTGTAGGTGCACCCGGCGCAGGAGCCGGTGAAGGCGCCTGCATGCGGCCGCCGTTATTGATCAGGTTCATTTTATTCTCGAAAGAAATTTGCAACGTACAGTCAGTCACGACGGCACCTGTTTCAAACTCTTCTTTCACATCACCCGTTACACCGCAACCGGTAACGGATTTAACTTTGAAACCTAAATTTGGTTTCAATTTAAATTTTGCCCGCTCTCCGATTTTGATGGTTTGAGCGGTGTTCGGCTCTACAGAACCGCCCGAACCGCTGATTGCTGGAGTCACTTTTACTGTACCCGCTTTTTCAACGAAGGTTTCCGTCTTCACACGGAATTTATTCGAGCTGTCACGGGTTGCAGATTTTTTATCATCAGCAACTCCGGCCAGTAATCCTTTTTTGCCGGCGTCAGCAGCGTTGGAAGCGTCGATGCTCACATCGTTTTTCGCAACTCCTGAAGCGCCTTTGATCTGCGCTTCTAATAGAGGATCGGTGTAGCCTTTTACACAGCAAGGTTTATCAACGTAAGAGCTGTTGATTGAATTTCCGTAAGGCACCGTACACTGAGCATATGAAGAACGGATTTTACCGCCCATCACTTCAAAACAGATGGCATATTTTTCTTTGGTGTCGCAAACCATGTGGTAAGGGTCTACTTGCAATTTACCGTTTGAATCTGTCCACTCATAAGGCGTACAGCCGGATTTCTTTTTTACTTCATTGGCTTTGCCGTTATTCGCATGCGAACGTTTTGAAGGATCATTCGGTGGTTGAGCAGGGGCGACTCCTCCGCCGCCGAAGCCGTCAACTTTGGCTTTCGTAGGATCAGCCGTGAGCAACCCGTCCGTAGCACAAAAACCTTCGGCGATTTTTGGCGGATTCAGGTTCCCACCAAGTTTATCGGTACCTAGGATTTTATTAACACCCGCCTTGCTAATGGCAGAATTGTTCATTAACTGTTGCGCCGATTGGCCCAGCAGCTGCTGCATGGCCGGGCCTGCGCCAGCCAATACTGTAGCTTCGGTTTGTTTCATATTTTCAATGGCACAAGCGTTAAAGTTGTTACCTAACTGAAACGTCAGTTCGTATTGTACTTTAGGCTGATCATCTTTTGTTTCGGGCGTATTGTGGTAGGCAGCGAAGTTATCAAAGTAATATTTGCTCCATCCATCAATATAAAGCTGCTTTAATTTATCCATTCGCGCCCACTCATTTACAACTTTCGTGGCAGATGAAATGCAAGCGTCGATTCCTTTTTTCTGTTCGTTCAGGTAAGTGGCCAATTGAGAATCACTCATATCGTATGGTTTTGAATCCCAGATTTTGTCGATCTTTACAATACAGCTTTTGAGTGGCTCTGAATTAAGACAATAACCGGAATATTTCTGACCGGCATTGTCTTGCTTCAGACCTTTACAAGTCATCTGAAGTTTACTGAGACTTTCTTTCGCCGGTAATGATACATCCAGCACCTGACCGTAAACCTGTGAACTCTTTTTCTCAGACCAATAAGTTTCCAGCTGCTTTTTAACAGTATCAAAATAATTTTGCAGCACCGGTTTTACTTTTTCCAGGGACGCAGTCAAAATGTCAGCCGCATCACCCTGGTAACCGCTTTCAGCAAATTTATTGTAAGCTTCCCAGGTAAAAGTATAAACCATTCCGTCTGCTTTAGGCAGATCAATACATTCCCAGTAATCGCCGTTTAAGCAGAATTCTTTTCCGATTGGTTTGCCGATTTTTTTAGTTACATTTTTCTTGTAGTTTTCAATTGAATCCGGCCACAGCCATTTTGGATATTTGCTGGCGTCCTTAACACCCATTCCCGGGTACTTGGCATCCAAATCATCTTTTAAATTTTCCAGCTTTTGGATCCAGGCCTGATTTTGATTCTGAATTGAAGGTTCAAGCAACGTTGTAAAGGCAATAATCGACTTAGCCTGAGCTACAAAAAGATTCGCTCTATTTTTAAAGAGAAGCCGGTTGCTATCACAAAAGGCCGGTCCGTTATCATCTTTGAAACCGTTGTAGTAGCCGACACATTTCGCATAGACCGCATTGACAGAAAGAGGTGGCAAACCGAATTCGGCATAAGTGCCACCATTATTGAAAGCCGCTTTGTTCAAGTGAGGAGTTAAAACCGTATCGTCATTCACAGAGCTGAACAAAGTTTTTTCTACATAGGCTTTCAGATAAGGCCGCCATCTTTCCTGATAGTACATTCCCTGATTCATATGCGGAGTCTGACCGAATAATGCTACGTCCAGCTCTTCTAACCAGCCGGCAGCATATTCAAGCGCCTCTCCGACGGCTCCTGCAATAGCGGCAAGCTCTTCTAATAATCCGCAAATATCAACGCCGGTAAAAATATTCGCAGCCGCACAGCCAATCGGCTTTCCGCCGTCGATCATCAACTGAACATAGTC
>JAJFMT010000018.1 GCA_020696855.1 Pseudobdellovibrio sp. | reverse complement strand
ATGCGCCTGTTCCGTAAGAAAATTGAAAACTAAAAGTTCCATAAAAGTTAAAATTACCGAAGACAGCGAAGGAATCCGTTTGGATAAGTTTCTTTCATCACTGGAAGAAATCAATTCGCGCACTCTGGCCCAGAATCTCATAGAAAAGAACTGTATTACTGTTAACGGCAAGCCGGCAAAAGCCTCAATGGCTGTCAGCACGGGCCAAGTGGTTGAAATCAATTTACCTGAACCCCAGCCGACTGAGCTTGTTCCTTACGATCTGAAACTTGAAATTTTGTTTGAAGACGATGACCTTATTATCGTGAATAAGCCTGCGGGGCTTGTCGTACATCCGTCTGCCGGGCATCAGCAGGACACGCTTGTGAATGCACTCTTACACCACACCAAAAATCTTTCGATGAAGTATGAAGAACGGCCCGGAATCGTTCACCGTATCGATAAAGAAACAAGCGGGCTGCTTGTTGTTGCAAAAAATGACTTCGCCCACGAAATTCTGTCGGCGCAGTTTAAAAATAAAACCGCGCACAGAATTTATTATGCGCTTGTTGATAAAAATATTTTACGGCCTTCAGGCACCTGCAGGTCGTATCTGGCCCGTCATCCGGTCGACCGTAAACGCTATGCTTCCGTGCGTTTGAACAATAAAATTGTTTCAGAATTTACCGAAGGTTTTGAATCCGGAAAGTGGGCCGTTACGCATTTTACACGGCTGGCTCATCAGGCCAACATGAGCTATCTGAAAATTAAACTTGAAACTGGTCGCACACATCAGATCCGGGTGCACATGAGTGAGCTGGGTCACCCATTGGTTGGTGATATGCTGTATGGTTATTCTTTAAAAAAAGCAAAAGAACTTGGATTACAAAGATTTTACCTGCATGCTGCAGAGCTGGGAATTGAGCACCCCCGCACAAGAGAGTACCTTGAATTCAAGGCACCATGGCCGCAGACAGATGAAAATAAATTATTAGAGCTCGGATTTAAACGTGAAGTACTTTCAAAGTGACCTCGGCTTCGGCTACAGAGATGAAAAAGTATTAATCTTTTTCGGAAATAAAAAAGGCGAACTGGCCCAATTTGAAAACGAATTCCCCGATTTAAAATTTCTACGCGTCAAGCAAACGCACTCTGATATTTTTTTGCCGGCTTCATCTGAATTGCGCGAGGCCGACGCCCACTGGACAGCCGAACCGCGAAAGGCTCTTCTTATTGCCACGGCTGATTGCATGCCGCTGATGATTCACTGTGAACAGACTCATCGGGTAACCGCCATACACGCCGGCTGGAGAGGCGTTGCGAACGGAATTATTGAAAAAACTCTTAAGCAGCTGATTTACACCGGCAGCGATGAAAAACGGTTCAGAATTTTTTGTGGGCCTTCGATTCAGCAGAACAGTTTCGAAGTGGACCGTGATGTTTTTGATCAGCTGGTTGCCATGAGCCGCAGCCCGCAGGTGTCGTCATACAGTGTTTTTCAGAATAATAAATACTATGTGAACTTGAATAAAATAGCACAAAATCAGATTGTAGCTACTTCAGGAGTCATGAACAGTGTATTCAGTTCAATCGACACGAAAACAAATGAAGATTTTTATTCTTACCGCCGCGGCAAACTCTCATCTGAAAGAAATCTCAGCTTCATATGCTTATTAACCTGAATTTATTAAAAACAAATCCCAACTACCGAAAACTTTATTTGGCTCAATTCATCTCATATATGGGAAGCATGATGACTTACGTTGCTATCCCTTATCAAATTTACGATCTGACAAAGTCGTCTTTCTGGGTGGGAATCCTAGGTTCTATTCAACTGGTTCCTCTTTTAATTTTCGGCCTCATGGGGGGAGTCGTTGCCGATTCCATGAACCGCAGAAAAATTATTATTCGTGCTGAAATTCTTTTAGCCATCGCCTCTGCCATACTTTGCCTGAATGCATTTGTGCCTTCGCCGCAAGTCTGGCTTGTGTTTGTTATCGCGGCCACAATGAGTGCGCTGAACGGGTTTCACCGGCCTGCAATGGAGGCTTTAACTCCACAGATCGTAGAACCGGAGCATTTAACTCAAATTGCAGCTTTGAATTCTTTTAAGTTCAGCTTCTGTGCGATTTCGGGTCCCGCACTGAGCGGTTTTATTATTGCTCACTACGGATTAAAGACGATTTACTTTCTGGATTTTCTTTCGTTCGCCGGTTCCATTTATTTTTTGTATCAGGTCAAAGTTCCTGACTTCAAACCGCTTTCAGAGATGACGAACACGTGGCAGTCCATCAAAGAAGGATTACGTTACGCGCTTTCCCGCGCTGAACTGGTGGGAACTTATCTGGTAGATATCTTAGCGATGATTTTTGCAATGCCGATGGCTTTGTATCCTGCGATGGCTGCAAACTGGGGCGGAGCAAAAGCAGCGGGCTGGCTTTACGCGGCCATTCCTGCAGGAAGTCTTGTGATTTCTTTATTCAGCGGATGGACACAGAAGATTCACCGCAGAGGCGCAGCCGTCATTCTGGCCGCTACCGCTTGGGGCGTGGCGATTGTTGCTCTTGCCTTCGCTCACTCTCTCGAACTTGCTTTTATTTGTCTCGCCTTTGCAGGCGCATTTGACATGATCAGTGCTGTTTTCAGAAGTGCCATCTGGAATGAAACAATCCCCGCGTCCAGACGTGGACGCTTAGCCTCTATTGAAATGCTCAGCTACATGAGTGGCCCCATGCTTGGAAACGCCCGTGCAGGTTATGTGGCCTCGCTGAGTTCTAATTTTGTTTCAATTTTATCGGGCGGAATCATTTGTATCGCCGCAACACTTTCCTGCATCTGGCTATTACCGAAGTTCTGGAGTTACAGTTCCACGCATACCAAAAAAGAAACCGAAAGTTAGAGCTTTCGGTATTCTTGAGTAAATAATTTATTTTTGTTCCAGCAGTAAAAAACTGCAATCATCTAGCGGCTAGGCTGTGGTTCTGGCTCCGGTACCGGTTGCGGCACTGGTTGAACCGGGTTCGGCTGCTGTGGCGGCTTTGCAGCCGGCAGACGAGGCTTCAAAATCACAAACTGAGTAAAATCACCAACGATGTTTTCGATCGCGCGGCGAAGAATAGTCATTGGTTCAGTCACAGGTTCCTGGTGAACAAGCCGTTTCAGAACAAACGCAATTCGAAGACCTGCTAAGAAAATTCTTTGATCAACGGTTTCTAAAAATTTATTTGTGTATTCCTGCTCGCTTAAATTTTTAAAATCGTATGCGTCTTTGCGTGGAACCATTGATTCATGCATCCAGTCATCATATTTCACGAATAATGCCGGGTCCGGTTTGTAATCTTTAAATTTTGTTACGAGATAATCTGCGTAGTTTTGTGCAGAATCATTTGCAGATGCATCGGCTTCAAACCAGTAGTTGCTTGCAGAAGGATTTAAAACCTTTTTATGACCCAAGTAGATTATCTGAGAATCCCATACGGCGTGAAGATTCGTATCAGATCCTAACCACTTCACAGGAACTTTGTTTCCGCTCATATCTTCAGGGCGTCCTGTGTGTAACGGCTGATGAATATCTCCGATACAGTGAACAACAAACTTCAAAGCAATCGCTTTATCTTCAACTGTTGATTCAGGATTTTTTACAACATCTTCGGCAACATAAAGAGCTTCCAGTAATCCGCCTAAACGGCGAAGACCTGGATCCTGAGATTTTAAATTATCGAGGTATGTTACATTGTCCGGTGCTTTTTCGAAGTGAAACCAAATTGAAAATTTCCATTCCGGTTTTCCGCGGGCTGAATCCGGCCAGGTAGAAGCTGCAGCGATATCGCCGCCGTTTAACATTGTTAAAACTTTTTCGCGGGTTTCCTGATCAAGATAAGCCCACGCAACTTTTGCAGATGCACGGTGACCGACTGCACCCCAGCCGAAAACATTGATCGAAATTAAAGACAGAACCCCTGCTACTAAGAAATGCTTTATCATGCATTACCTCGCTTCTGTTATTCTGCATATGAATAGTAAACTGGACCTTTGTCATGAGATTTAATGCATTAAGCAAAGTGTCATTAAGAACACTTGCGATGCGGCCAGCCATTTTTGGTGACTGTATCGATTTTAGACAAAAAATGTCACTTAAATCAAATATATAGGCTTTAAAGTGGAACTTCCTGTGCATTTGAATTCCTCACGAGGAATCCATCTATGACACCGAACTTCAGGCTCTGCTTCCACCTCTTAAAAAGGTCCCTCAGAAAACGCCCCGGATTTATTTCCGCGGGTTTAATGGCCGTAGCTATGGCTGTACCGGCGACTGCTCTTTCCGGCTCACTTCCTTTTTTATTTTCTGCTGATTTACCAGCGCAGCAAAAGCAAACCGTGCTGGCGGATCTCGCAGCGCTAAATCGTTTGCAGTTCAAAGATTCGGATGGCCGCGCCGCTTTGCTTTTTGGGACTTCGATGAATTCAGAAAATCTAAAGCAGTGGCTGGCCGCCAGAAGCCAGTACATCGTTTCAGAAAATTTTAATTATTCAGCGAGTGTGAAAGTCGTTACGCCCAATTTTATTTATCCGAACGCTGATGTTTTGCCTTACCGTGAAGTGGCTCCACCGCCACGCAGGCAGAATGAACCTTCACGAATTGTAACTGTTATGACCAACGTGGGTGCACAGGTTTATATTCAAGGTAAGAAATCAAAAAGTTTAATGTCGGCGGATATCGCAGGAATCGGTACGGTGAACATCACCTCACCGCGCACAGGTTTGTTTAAAATCGGTGCGGGACTTTTTACTTCTTTGATTTCTGACTCCGGCAGTTATATTTCTTTCGGAAATTCTTTACGCCGTCTTGCTGTTTATTTTCATGAAGCACGTCACAGTGACGGTAACGGAAAGTCTCTTGGCTTTCTGCACGCCCCCTGCCCTGAAAACAAAGGCGCTCTTGCGGGCCATTACGCCTGCGACCGGAATCAAAACGGGCCTTACACTATTGAAGGAACTTTTTTACGAAGCGCACTTGATAACTGCAAAGACTGCAGCCGCAGAGAGAAAGAAGCTATCCGCAATATATATGCTGATAAATTTAACCGCGTTGTTACAACCGGTACTGTTACAGGTGCGGCCGCACAGCGGCTGATAACCGATACGGCGTCAGAAACCTGCCGTAATTTAAGAATAATGAATGTAAGCGCATCAGCGGCAGCAGCCTGCAACGGCTCAACAGCAGGCACATCAGCAGGCAACGAAATTGCCAATGCGAATGCCGCCGCACAAACGGTCACCGCGCCTGAAACCCGCCCGGCATGGCTTAATGAACAACCGGAAGGAGTTACTCCGTGAAAAAAGCTTTTGTAACCGCTTTCATCATGTTTGCCGCTGCTTTTTTACTTTTGTTTTCTTTTCAAAAAGACAAAGACCGAACAAATTCATCGGGCAAAAAAATAGATACGTCTCTTCACCACGAAAAAGAACATAAAGAATCAGCTCCTTCTCAGGCGAAGTCCGCTTCAGCTAACATTGTTCAGCCAAAACCGAAGACCACTGCACAACAGGAAGATATAAACGCGCAGCCTGAAATGAACGAAACGCTGGAAGCATTTTTTAATTCGATGCCCCGCACGGACAGGCTCAGTGACATTTCAACTGCAGAACTGCATGAAACTCCGCAAGCGGTATTAGAAGCAGGAGCTAAGCTCGCTGATGTGCACGAGTATTTTTCTACTCATCCGCAGCCGCGCGATGTTGAAATGACGTTCTATTTAAAATGCAGTCAGCAAAAAGACTTTTTTGATTCCGTCCGCGCGGTGTGCGCAGCCCGTTTAAGCCAGCACTACTTTGAAGCGACCGGCCACCAGATTTCATCAGAAATTTTTGACAAAAATATTGATCAGTTAAGACGGGAAATTAATCTTTAAACTTTTCTTCAAGATTATAAATAAGTTCTTTCCAGAGAACTTCATTGCCGTTGATTTCCTGAGTTTCTTTAGCCCACTCCTCAAATCCGACAACATCAACCGCACGTTGGTTGCAAGCAACGTCAGGCTTGTTTGTGTAGTAGCTCCAGTTAGATGACCAGCAAGCCGCAGGCTGTTTTTTGTAAAAGTATTCAATCACTTTATTTGTATCCGCTATTTTCAGTGCGCTGACATCGCCATCAACCACTTCACGCAATTCTTCAGAGAAGACAGAGTAATGAACATCACGCTTTTGAATCGTCGCTGACATTTGCTCCTGGTAAAGTTCGACGATGCCGAACTTAGGAGAAATGATGGTGTAGCCTTTTGCAGGATATTCTTTTTTAGGAAAACAGTAATTTTTCAAAACAACCATGTCGGCAGAAGCGTGAAGACAGCTTTTTGTTGTATTGAAACCGAACGACTTTCCGATTTCGATAAATTTGAATTCTGTCTGGTGAATGGTGTTAATTAAATCAGTTAAAGGCTTCGCTTCTAAAAGTGTCAGAGGCTTCGCCTCTAGTAAGGTTGCGTTAGATTTAAAAGATACGGCCAACAATAATAGTGTAATTAGGTGTTTCATTGCAAAAAAGCATAAGACGCTTTTCTTTGAAGTAACAACAAAGAAATCAAATTTAAGGAAATTATTCAGATTGCACCGCGCCAACTGATAGAAGGCGCGGAATCATATGATTTTTAACCCAATCCCGGATCTCCGGGACTTGGCGGCGGAGCCGGAGTCGGTGCCGGAGCTGGTGCTGGAGCCGGTGCAGGAGCAGGCGCAGGCGCAGGCGCCGGTGCCGGAGCTGGTGCTGGTGCTGGCGCCGGTGCAGGAGCAGGAGCTGGGCCCGGTGCAGGCGCAGGGCCTGGATTAGGTAACGGTGTCGGTGTTGGTGAAGGCGGATTCGGTGCAGGAGCCGGTGCCGGTTCCGGACAAGTCGGATTCAAACTGCTGCAACGTGGAAGTGTCGTGCTTGGAGAGCACTGACTGGTAGCTGCAACCGCACTGCAAAGTTCTTTATTGGGCTTCGTTCTTGAGATAACTCTTCCCTGAATATTGTCGTTCTTCCAGTATTGCGGTAGCGGGCACGCTTCAAAGTTACATCGCATTTTACCTTGAAACTCACGTTTGACTAAACGCTGAATAAAATTTTTCTCAGTTAAATCCGTAATACAAGGAACACTGTCGACATTACAACAAGCTGTTTGCACAACTGTCCCGCCAACGCCGCCAACACAATTTGCGCCACTAGAGTTAGTACCAACACGTGCGGTGTCATTATTATAGTAATAACATTTCACAGGCCCTTTTTGTTGGTAAGGGCAACAGTGATCAGGATACACGCCCTCAAGGCGAGGGCAAAAGCTGTCTTTTTCGGGATCGACAACATTCCTTCTAAAGTCTCCGTTCTCAGGAAAATCCTGATAGGTAAAGCCTACAGAAGCAAATAATAGGATTAGTACAACACTTAACATTCTCATTGGCCTACTTCTCCGGATGGTACTAATTGAGCCTGATCGAAAATAAACGATTTGTCGACATCATTTCGGTCATATGTCACCAGTTGCACTGAAGAAAATGTTTTTGCATTCGCTGATGTACTGCTAACCGGTTTGATTTTAACAAAAGTCTGCACCACGTTTTCATTTTCTGCGTGCGAAAAGCTGAACGCACTTAACTGGTCGTCTAAGAAAGCATTAACCGGAACAGTCGGAAGATTTTCTACCGTAAACTGCCAGTACTCGCCACTAGGGCAAGAAGGAGAACTTGTTAATTTCGTTTTCGTAATCTGAACCAGATTGCGCGGGTCGATTTCTTTGTTCGATAAACGTGAGCTTGAACCCAGCTCGGCTTCCGTGATGTTGTTAGCCAGGTCAAAATCAAGATCGTTTGTGCTGTCGCTTAAATTGGGGAACGAATTAATTCTCACTTCTAAAATATCAGGAATTCCGTCTTTATCAGAATCAATACCGGCGCCGGTTTGAATGTTCATCGTTACATTCAAAGCCATTTTGTCACATTCATTTATTCCGAATTCAGACTGAGCAGGATCACAGCTTAAAGTAAATTTCTCACAATCAACCCCGTAATTAAGGTCTTCGCAGATCGAATCCAGGACTTTGTCTGCAGACCGGCGCTTCATTTTATCGTATCCTGCTGAATCCTCTTCAGCATCTGAAAGGCCATCACCATCTGTATCTATAGCTAATCCATACTTGCTTGATTTAACATTTAAGTTCGTAATGAAAAAAGTCTCAAGCGTGTAACCCGAAGGGACGCAGAAGTAACCGATGCCGGTTTTAGCATTTGAAGCCATAACTTCAACCGGGTTCGCCACTTTGATATTACCGCAGTTCTGAAACGCTAACGTCAGAACGGCAGCGGCCGCACAACCCCAGAAGATTTTCAACTTCCGTGAAATCATTGGCTTACCTCCGGTAAGACCAGTTGAAACTGGTCAGGTGACACATCTCCGGATTGCAGCGAAACCGAAAAACTGACTTTTGGCTCTGATATAACTTCGTAAGACGTTTTGTAAACACGGTATTCAAATACACCCACAGTATTTTTAGATTCTGTTCTGAAGAATAACATGAGCTTGTTCTGTCCTTCAACTCCTCCCAGCGAAGTTAAATCCAGGTGCCAGCCACCGCTCGTACACTGGTTAATGACATCTTTGAATAAGGACTCGGAATAAATAACTTTATCGGCATTTGCATCCGGCGTGAACGGATCAAGACCGGCGTTGATTTCCTGCAGATTATTCAGCCCATCGTTATCCATATCCAGATAAGAATCCATGTTAATAGGGCTCGTGCCTTTTAAAATTTCAATATAGTCAGGAATACCGTCATTGTCAGAGTCAATGCCGACAAGTTCAGGACGTAATGCTAATGTATTCAGTTTCAGTATTTTCACATCGCAATCTGAAATTCCGAATTTATTGATTTTGTTAACATCGCAGGTAATTTTGTTGCGCTCATCCATGCACAATTGCTTGTTGCCGATCATTTTACAAATACCATCCAGCACGCCCGGAACCATGGAGCGTGCGTCAGATTCGCTTGCACCAAACGAAGTTTCTTCGTCATCCGTAATACCGTCAGCATCAGAATCCCGTTTAAGAACCGTGCCGACTTTGATTGAAGTTAAATTCACCGGATAAATTTTATTAGTACGGTAGACAATTGATTTATCCACTGCCAGTAATTTACAGAACGGGTTTTCAGCATTTGGCGATGAGGCCTGAAACGATCCTAAATTGATCGGAGAGGTGGTTTGCCCGACGGCCGCCAGATAATTCATGAATGTTTCAATACCTAAATTTTGCGTACCGCTTTTCGTGTAATAAAGAGCGTGAACGCGGATCGGTTTTGATTTTGCGCTTGAAAGCTTCAGAAGGTAGCTGAGCTTTTCGTCCATTTTTTCAATGTAGCATTTAGCTTTATCAACGATAGTTGTCTCTTCACATCCGCTGGCTTTTGCCTGTGCTTCTCCGTCAGATAAAAAGAAGACCTGATAGTTTGAAGTCTCATTGTTGGCAACGGCCATGTCGGCTTCAATTGTTGAAGCCAAACAGTCGGTAGCCGCCACATAATTTGTTTCTTTAAATAAAAACGGAGCGACTTCAGTCGTGTGCTGAGATAAAAACGGAAAATTATTAGCCTGATCAAACTTGGTGTAATAAGCGGCTTCCTGTAATTGAGCGGCTTTCATCATCGAAAGCTGTGCATTCACCTGCGTTGAATTGATAAACCGGTTCTGACAAGTGAGTGTGTGAACTCCATTAGAATTTTTAGAAATTTCACCGGCTCCGTTTGAAAAAGCGATAACAGAATAGTCTGCATTTGTTGAGTTACCGCAAGTACTCACGAAGTTGGCCAGCGCATCAAATCTGGCGCCTGCCGCATCGGTGGCATCTGAGGCGCGCCAGTAATTGTAATTTGGATAAACTGTTCCGTTAAAATTGTAATCACCCTTGTAGAAGGCACCCATGTTTGAACGGCTTAAATCGATAATAAAAACAAACTTAGTTTTCTCAGGCGCCATTTGAACAGAGTTCACACAGCCTTCAGCAGACATGTTGACGCTGGCAAATGGTTTGATCGGCACTTCAGAGGCCAGCTCAACTTTAACATCACTGCAGTTCTGAAAACTCAGCACTAATGCTAAAACGGCGCAAATTAAAAAAGCGGGCTTTTTGAAAATCATCATTTCGACAACCTCACCCGGTCAATTACGCGCATCTGGTTAAATAGAGATAAATCAATTGTACTCATATAAGTGGCCTGACGTGTATCAAGCGGCAATTCAAAAGTTTCCCAGTACACGCGCTGAGGCTCTGACGGATCAACGATTCGCAGAAGACCCATTAATTTATTAGTGAACTGTAAAGAAATCGGTTTAATCAGCTGTTGCTCTGCAGGAATCTCTGCCACGACGTTAAATCCTTTTGATCCCGGACGCAGTAAATACAGAGCTGTCGCCTGTTCAGGTTTCAGATTCGACTGGCGCAGAGGAAAGTTTGTCAGATTAATTGTGAAAATATCCGTTCTCACATTACCGAAAAGCTCTGAGTAGCTTAGCTCCTGGCCGGTGTAGTTTAATACGATATTGATTAAATCCGTTTTGCTGACTTGGGCCGGCAACGTTGAAGGATTTAATCCCATACCGAGATTCATAACGTTCGTCAGGCTATCACCGTTAGAATCGCCTTTATTGTCGTCGTACAATGGATTTAACTGATAAAGAACTTCAAGAGAATCCGGCACACCGTCACCATCAGTGTCGAAGTCAAACGGGTCTGTTCCTATAGTGAGCTCTTCACATTCATTCAAAGAGTCCCCGTCTGAATCCAGCTTTTCACCGCACAAGCGTGACGCATACAATGTTTCACAGCGGGTTTTGAAACCCGGCTCAGTCATAAGAACGTCGATACAAACGCCGTTTGAACGCGCATTGTTGGGATCAAATGCATAAGTCGTTTCAGCGGTGTCAGGAAGACCGTCGCCATCAGAATCCAGATGGCCCACGCCGTTGTTATCAACTTTAAAATTGGAATTAAGTAAAAACACGTGAGTGGTTTTAAAGTTCACTTCGCCGGCAGAGTTGTTTGCTATGCGGTAAGGTGCCACTTCTGAGTTAATTTTAAAAATGCGCGTTGAAGCTTTTCGCTCACTGGAACGTTTATCAAGAAACGGTATCACGTCTTTTTGATTACCCGGGTCTTCGCCGCCGATGTTGGTGCCCCCAGGGCGCTGAGCCGTATACACGATAGGGTTTGGTACCGGCAGAGTTTCAAGATCAAAGAAATCTAAATCAAAAAATCCCGAACCGTAATATTTATTCAACCCTTGAATCAATGAAACTTTCAGATCGAGAGTTTCAAGCTCATCGTCTTGCGCTTGTCCCCACGCGGTATCCAGAGATTCCTGACAAGTTGAACACTTGCTGAAATAGTTCAGCGTTTTGTCGAAGTGATATTTAAGCGGGCTTGTACGGTTATCGCCGAAGTGAACCATTTTAAAATTGGAATGAGTCAGATCATTCGTTTCAGCCAGTCTTTCCATTTCATTATCAATGACTGTAAAAATATTATCGTAAGCGAAATTCAGGGACGTTGTTCCCATTTTCAATTTGTCTAAATCCGGATCGTAAGCGGCGAAGCGTTGTGGCGCCGGCATTAATGCATTATCAGCGGTTTCTTTGTGTACCTGTTCAAAATAATTCAGAAGACTGTCAACCATCGGGTTGTTCAAGTCGACAAATGCCATTTGCTTCTGAGGCGAACTCTCTAAAAGACGTTTGTACGCGATGCCGCCGGCTGCAGGCACTAAAAGAATTTGAGTGCGGTATTTAAATTCTAAATTGCTGCTGGCCCGCATCTGGGCAATCCACTCACGAAGAATTTTAAAGCGGTTACCTTGAAAATCGTGACCCTGAAACGTTTTGTGGTCCGGCAAATACGCAGGATTATCGGGCTGGGCATAATCAAGCTTCATCGCTCCGAACGGTAACGACAGATCTACAGAACAATCCGCAACTCGTGCCCGCGCATCGGCAAATACGATTCCGTCAGACGGTGTGTTGAAGTTCGGGTCAAAATCTTTGTACGGAGTCTGTGACTGCAAAAACCCATGAGTGGATTCAGTCACATCGGCATCAAACGGACACGGGCCTGAAACCATGGAGTGCGACATATCCACAAGAAAAATGTAACGGCGGTACCACGCGTATTCGGTGGGCGCTCTCAGGATCACGTCGACGTTTGAAGAAAAGCTCGAGTTAAAGACGCGGGATTGAAGGTTGAACTTTCCACAGTTCTGAAAAAACAGCATAGAAAAAAATCCCAGAAGGCAAAAAGCAAAAAAGGATTTAGGATTTTTCTTAAAGTTCACAGCCGCCCTTTTCAAAACCGCATAAACATTTTTATCCGAGCATTGAAAAACTCAGAAAAAAAGATAGCGGATTCCCCACCTAACTTATCGTAATAACTTGCAGTCTGCTGAATAGCTGAGAGGCTGTTTTCAGACATATTCTCAAATTAAAACGTCTCACATTCAGAAAAACAAAAGTGGCACGTTTTCGACTGATCAAACTTTTTTCACTGACTGGTTTTCTGATCACTTTTTTCAGGAGGTTTCATAATTTTTTCCTTGAAATTCTCAATTCGATCCGCCTTTGTTGCTGGACTGAGGTCCCGTGAAGTTAAGCTGTTTTCACCGAAAAAACAGAAAATTTTTTTACTCATTCGCGCAGACGTTTTCACTTGATTTAAAGTCTTCGACAAACAGCCAGTCCCGTATGATTTAGAGCCATTCTAAAATACACTTAAGCTAAGGAATTAATTCACTATTTTTGATCGGAAGCGAGACCCTTGAAACTTAATGTTGCGCACATCATTTTGTTTTTTTCACTCTTTGCAATGTTTGCAAGTTCTTGCACAACCATAGAAATATTCCGTTCGCCGGCTTCTTATCCAGCTTTAGAAAATCTTTTAACCGATCATTTCAGTCTTGATGGCTATGACCAATCGCTGAACCGAAAATTTGTTTCAGGAAAAATTCCTGATGAGCAACTGATTAAAGAACTCGCTGGCCGTGCGATTTGGTTTAAATCAGCTCCTAATGAACGTCACCATGCTTACGTGTTTCCGCAAAAGTTCGGTGTTGCGCTTGACTGGAACCAGTCATTTGCTTCATCTATGCATGATTCGCGTTTTCAGGTTTGGGGACTAATTAATGATCCCGATTGTTGCGTCCCCGGTAAAGACTGTGACCAAAAAGGCAAGCGTTTCAACGGCAACAGCGTCACCTTAGCCGACACCTTCGGGTGGGAGTACTGCAGCGGAGACGAAGAGCTTTTAAATTCGCTCCGCAGAAAAACCACTTACCGCGACCCTTCTTGCGACGACAAAATTGTTAAAGCCGCAGATGAAATCGCCGGTAACATCCGTGAAAACCGCTGTGAGCTTCAGTTCGGCACATCAGCAGGAGCTGTTGGCTACAGAAAATTTCCGAACCCTTCCTTCAATGCTGAACGCTGGCGCGCGATCGGCGGCTGGCAGGGTTACAGCGAAAAAATGATTCGCGAAGGAATCAATAATTCTATTCAGCCTCCATTCAGAATCGGAAAAGCCTGCGCTTCCTGCCATGCCTCTTTCGATCCGTTGAATCCACCGGTGGATGTTAACCATCCGTCATGGGCCAATATCAAGGGCGAAACCGGAAATCAGTATTTGAACGTCTCAAAACTGTTGGCCTCAGGTATGAGTGAAAATACACTGGAGTCACAGCTTTTTACCCATGCGCGGCCCGGCACTGTCGACACCTCTGCGATTCCGCACGACTTCGTTAATAACCCCGGAACTATTAATGCCATCACTAACTTTCCTGCGCGCCCGCTTTTTGAAGACACGGTTACAAGATGGAACGAAGTCAGTTCGTGCAACGAAGCAGATGCAAACACGTGCCGTAAAGTTTTATATAAAAATCAAAACAGTGTTGCTGCCGGTTATAAATACTGGAAGCTTGAAACAAAAAAAATGCAGGTGCCGCATATCTTAAAAGGCGGTGAAGATTCTGTTGGATACGATCTTGCCGTTCAGCGCGTTTATTTAAATACCGGAATGTGCGCAGAGCAGTGCTGGCTGAACCACCTGACTGATTTGAAAGAACTTGATTATTCTGCCCGCAATTATGGCCAAACTCCTTTTGATATTGCTCAATGCCGGCAGGACTGTGCAAGCTTTCGCGCGAATGAAGACCGCGTAGATGAAATTCTCAGTTATCTTGTTTCACGCCGTCCGACAGATTTGAAAGATGCGCTTAAAAATGTAAAAGATTCGTCAGGGCAAAACTTTATTCCACCCAATGCGAGTGACGCCGTTGAAGAAGACCGGTTCAGACGTTTTGTAGAAACCCGCTATGGATCCGGCAGTATTGAAAAGGGCCGTAAAATCTTTTCAAATAACTGCGCCAAATGCCACTCATCGCAAAACTTCAGTTCAAAAGAAAACCTCAGCGCGAATGAGAATAATTTTGACAATACGGATTACCATGAAGTGGTACAGCTGCAAACCGGTGAGGTTATCAGAAAAGACTGGCTGGGAAATGACAAATCCATTTCTGCCGAAGAGGCCGGAACATACAAGTGCCGGTCGCTGCATTCCAATCATATGAGCGGCCGTGTTTGGGAGGGCTTTTCTTCTGATTCTTATAAAGCGCTTCCGGCTGCCACGACAGACCGGATGGGTCGTCCGGCCGGCGGGGGACGTGGCTACTACCGTAATATTTCTTTACTCAGTGTATGGGCGCACGCACCGTTCATGCATAACAATTCTGTAGGCCCGGAAATTTGCGGAAACGTACGATCTTTGCCAAAACCGGCGCAGCAGGTTGTAAAATCCACCCTCGATGGCAAACAACTGGATCCTCAGAAAAAAAATACTTGCGATATACACTTCGACCCGAGTGTTATGGGAAGACTTCAACTTTTTGAAAAATCGGTGGACGAGCTTTTGATGCCGCCCCAGAACCGCCGTAAAAAAATTGCTTTAATTGATGTCCCTGTAAAAATCCCGCTGGGCTTAAAAAATCAGATTCTTGAAATACCCGCGGGGATTCCTCTAAATGCTATCGCCAATCTCGATTTCAAAGCATTAAGTTATGATTTGCTTTACTCAGCTTCCCTGCTTGAGGCTGCGGGCGAAGCGGCTTATCAGAATTTCTGGAATAACAAATTTAAAAATAATTCTTCGCTGGCTCAGCAATTAGCTGCTGCTGTTAAAAGTATCCTCCCTGCCCTGAACCCGGGAACAAAACTTTCATCACAGCAGCTGCTGCCGGCATTACGCGTGTTATCTGCCGTGTACCAAACCTGTGAAAACAGCGACGTAGAAAACAGTGGGCATAATTTTAAAACGAATCTCAGCGAAGAAGAAAAGCGCGCCTTAAAGGCTTTCATGGTGACGTTATGATAAAGCCGGTTTTGCTCACTCTGTTGTTTCATTTTTCTTTGCAAGCGGCGAACTTTCAGGTCGTTGAAAAACAAATTGGCTCCTCAAAGCTAACTTTCGTGCGGAACGTACAGGCCGAAAAAGATCAAAAAGGCGAAGAAAAATTCTACAACACAAAAGCTGATTTCGCGCTTATTGAAAGACTGGCGCCACTGAACAAATTGACTCTGGCATCAATAACAGCAGAGTCACTTAAATCTTTAACGGCAGAAGAATTTAACCAGCTGTATGCGCGTTTGCAATCGGGCCCGCCGCTTCAGGGTGATTATAAAGGTACAGTTTTACAAAAATCTAATGTGTTTATGTCGGTGAAGAAGAAGATCCTGAAAAATCTTAAACTCGAAGGGGCTTTAGCCACAGCAGTCGCTGCTCTTTGCCAAAAAAATGAAGACTGTCTGTATGAAATGATCTGGAAGGGCAAACGTTTTCTTCCGAAGAATGATCTTGGCCAGATAGAAGCGCAGACACTCTTGCAACTGCCTGTGGGCTCACTCGCATTGTTCCCAATGAACACGTATTGCGGCATCAGTCAGATTGATGCCAGAAAAGAGTCGCATGTTACAGACGGAAATTTTGCGGATGATTTTTCTCATTACGTAGCTATGCGTGACGAATTTATCACCCGAAAGCAAATGAGCATCACTGAAGAATACCGCATGGTACATCCGGGTCTGTATATCGGAAAAGTTTACAGCAACAAAATCTTCCTTTTTAACGTGTCATTAGAAAGTAACTCTCCTCAAACTAAAGAAAGTGCTAACGCATGCTTCGACGGCTCAAAAACTCGTTAGCATTACCGCTGCTACTTTTCACAATGGTTTCGCTGAGCCTGGGGCTTGAGTTCGTGCTTCAGAACTCAGCTAAAAGATCCCCTTCTTCTGCAAACTCAGAAACGGCAGTCAATGCCCAGGTCAATACCGCTTCGCCAATTGATCTTCCGCCTTATGGCAGATCTAACTTTGATATCGTTTTTTCAAAAAAAGAAAATAACCGCTACGTTTACGACATTCCGTTTCCAATCGATAAATTCCTGGAACGTTTGGAAGCCTACACGGGTAAACAAGTGAACAGCAGTGACTCTTCAGGTATTGTTTCAACACTGTTCCCTATGGGCCGTTCGCTTCAGCGTGACGCCGCCATTCGTGCAGAGCCAACTCCGTCTAACCCTGACTTGTACTTTAAGTTTCCGCGGGTGGTTATTGGTGTTGATGGCGAATCGGAAAGCAATTCGAAGCTTACACTTAATTTAAAAAATAAATTTTACGCAGGCTACAATGAAAAAGCCGAAGCCTTAGAGATTATTTCTTACAATGAAGTACTGGGCCGGTTTGAATACCAGACTGTAAGTGACTACGCTGCAGGTAAGGTTCCTCAAGTGCGCTATGCTTCCCGCGGTTTATGCCTGGGCTGCCATCAGAATCAGGCGCCGATTTTCGCGAAAGCTCCCTGGAGCGAAAGCAATGCCAGCCCGGCTGTTTCAAACGAACTGCTAAGAGTGCTGGGAAAAGATCATTATTTCAGAACGCAAATCACAGCAGACCAAAGTTTCACAAGCCGGCTGGACACTTCAACTGATCAGGCTAATCTTCTTCCTGTCTATCAAAATATCTGGAAGGATTTATGCGCCGGCGACGTGTGCAGGAAATCGCTGCTATCCGGTGTTTTGCAGTTGCGTTTGAACCGCAGTCATCTGTTTGCAAATAACACTGAAATTACTAACTGGATGAATGAGTTTGAATCTTCTTGGCAAAAAACGTGGCCTGCGGGTCTGAGCATTTTAAGCGCCGACATTCCTGACCGCGACCCGTTTCGCGATGTAACTGAAAACTCTCCTTTGGGTCTTGAGAATTTCAAAAAGCAATTCTCAACAGCAGCTGAGTCTCTGGCCCAGTCAAAAATTCCTGCGGCATTTGAACCGCTGGTTCCAAGAAATCCGTCAGAGGTTTGGTCTTCATCAGGCCCGGATCCCGTTCACGGCAACAGGCTCATAAAAGGACTCAGTAAAGAGTTTACCCAGCAAGACATTATCGAAATCGATAACTGGTTAAACCGCACTTCTGCGGCAGATGTAAAAACGAGGTTACGGTCTTCTTGCAGCGTCGAAAGAATTCAGGACTCCTTGTCTATCAACTGCAAAGAGACACCTGAAAACGCTTTTAGTTTTTCTGTACTTTTGCACTCTGAAGCGACAGAGGCCACCGTATCAAAATTTACTTTCAAATCCTCAGGCGAAGAGCTGACCGCGACAGGGTTAACTGCAAAATTTAATTTAAGTTCTGGCACTGCCGGATTGACTTTAAAATCAAAAGATCAGATTTCTTTGCGCACGCCAAAGGGCTTTTCGCTTTCTGATGTTGAGATCAATTTAAGTACGGGCGAAGCTACCTCGGCCCTCGCAGATCAATCACGCCGCCTTCAGCAGCTGATCGACAACTGGGTGCAGTCTCTTAAAACTTCTGAAGGTTCTTTCAGCCGCTTCACGCTCATGAAATCTTTTTATGATCTCTCCGGTCAAAAGATCGCAGTGGAAGACATTGTAAGGCATGGTCTCCCTGCTGAATTAAATACCGGGCTGCTGCCTGACCTTGTTGACGGACTTCACCCCGGTTTTAATTTAATCAAAAATAACTGCCGTGAATGCCACCGAAACAGCGAAGGTGCGCCCGTCAATTTTCTTGGATTAAATAATGTCAGCTACACAGATAAAGAATTGTGTCAGCGCATTGAACTTTGTGCCCCGCGCATGATGTACCGGCTGAAAATGCGTCTGTGCGGTACAGACGATGTTAATAATAAGAAAATACCGATGCCACCGGATTTCTTTTTATCCAGCCATAAGATCCCACGCGAAAAATGGATGAAAGAATATAACCCGAAAATTCTTGGCTTCTTGAATCAGCTTGTAAACGAAAACGAACTAGCACGAGACATTCAAAATTCAGGAGTGGCTCAATCTGAGGCTATCCAGCTGGCGAGGGATGTAATATCTGACAAATGTCCAGTTTCTTCCTCAATTATGTATGACCTGTTACCGAAATGTGAATTTGAAGAACCGAAGACGGCAACCCGTTGCCGTTAGTTAAAATTTTGAAGAGGGCAAATTAAATGGCAAAGCACAAAAAGCTTAACCGTAGAAAATTTATTCAACAAGCAGCCGCAGCAACTGCCGCGACAGCAGCTTACACCAGCTGTACAACCCTCACCGGAGTCGTCGGTGAGCGTTTACCATCTTCGAAGTCTGAACAAGGTTGGCAAGTTAATGAATCCGACAAATTCGATTTTATCATCGTAGGTTCAGGAGCAGGCGGAGGCCCTCTTGCTGCGGGTTTAGCCCGTGAAGGATTTTCAGTTCTTCTTTTAGAGGCAGGCAGCAGTGAAAAGACAAACCCTGTTGCAGAAACGCCGGCCTTTCATGCGAAAGCCAGTGACGATGCACTTTTAAATTGGTCTTACTTTGTTCAGCGTTACAACGAAGCCGGGGGTTACAGAAGATTCGAAGCCTTAAATTCGAAATTTATTCCCGGGCAAAAGGGTGTTTACTATCCTCGCGCCGCGGGTTTAGGCGGTTCAACACGCGTTAATGCCCTTATCAGTCTTTACCCTGATCATCAGGACTGGAATTCAATTGTTAGATCCACGGGCGATCAGTCGTGGAATCACAACGCCATGTTCGACCGCTATACCAGAATGCAAAAAGAAAACGGCGGCTGGCTTCATTTAAGTCAGGCAAATCCGCTAACACTTTTAAAAGATCCGTTTCTAACAGTGATGGCGCTAAAAGCTTTAAAGGTCGATGCGAACGAAAATATTTTAGATACAATCGATAACATCGCGAATATGCGCTGGGAAGATCTTGCAGATCAGTTAAAATCAAATCCAAACCTGCATTTAAATCCTAACTTCAGAAGTTATGTTGATAATAAATATCCTGGCGTGTTCAATATGCCGTTCAACGCAACTGACGGCGTCCGTAAAGGCGTCAGAGAGTATATTTTAGAAACAGAAAGACAGTTTAAAAATAAATTATTCATTAAATCTGAATCTCTTTGTACTCGCGTTCTGTTTGATCAGAATGATAAAACAAAAGCAGTCGGTATCGAATTTATTGAGGGTGCCCATGCGTATAAAGCGGATGTTAAAAATCAGCATTTGGCAAAATCAAGTTACGTCAGAAAGAAAGCTTACGCTGCAAAAGAAGTTATCTTAGCCGGCGGAGCTTTCAATACTCCGCAGTTACTCATGCTTTCAGGAGTGGGCGACTCTGCCGCGATACCGTCCAGCGTTCCGTTGGTAAAACATCTGCCTGGTGTAGGCCGCAACTTGCAGGACCGTTACGAAGTTACTGTTATCAGTGAATTGCAGCGCTCTTTAGGTCTTATCAAAGATTGTACCTTTGCAAGAAACAACAATTTCGAAAGTGATCCGTGCTGGAAGGAATACGTTAAAAACAAAGGCCAGCATCTTTACGGAACAAACGGTCTGGCTCTGACTCTTATCAGAAAATCGTCTTATTTGCAGGAATCTCCTGATCTGGCGATCTTCGGTGTGCCGGGATACTTTAAAGGGTACTACCCGAATTACTCAAACGATACGACCCCGAAAAAAGCCGGAGACCCAAGCTACTTTACGTGGGCTATTTTAAAAGGCCATACGAAAAATCATGCAGGACGGGTCACATTAAAATCAGATGATCCGCGTGAGCCTGCTCGAATTAATTTTAATTACTTCAGCGAAATGCAGGGCGGATTAACAGAAGATCTAGATGCCGTGTTAGAAGGATTAAAAGTTGCCAGAAAAATTAATAAGAAAATGGGATTCGTGTTTCACAAACGCGAGGTTTACCCGGGCGACAATGTAAAGAGCGATGCTGACTTAAAATCGTGGATTATGAAAGAATCGTGGGGCCACCATGCTTCATGTACAAGTAAAATGGGTCTTGCAAGCGATCCGATGGCCGTCGTTGATAATAATTTCAAAGTTCATGGCATGAAGGGCTTACGCGTTGTCGATGCATCAGTGTTCGCCGACATTCCGGGTTTATTTATTATGCTTCCGACGTTAATGGTTTCTGAAAAAGCAAAAGAGCAGATCATTAAAGAGTATAAATCATAAACCGGTAACAAAAGCCCAAGGCAAATCCGTACATGACGTGATTGACGAAGCTGAAAAGCAAAATGGGTTTTTGCACCGGTAACTTGCTTGCGAAAAACCCAAACCCCATTGCCGGGTACATTAAAAGCCACGGAAACACATTCGTTGCAATTCCGTAGAGACAAGCCGTTTGCAGATCCTGCGACGGCAGTAAGCTAAATACTCCCCCCAGCATCATCCCGATAAGGTAATGCAGAATAAGTCCGACTTTCTTTTCATTGTTCAGCGGCGAAGTAAGGCGGATGTCAGTACCGGCCTGAAAGTATAAAAGGGCCCACCGGCCTAAAAGCAAAGGCACGATCTGCAGGCCTTTAAGATCAATCCATTTCTTTCTAATTGTTAAGATCCCTAAACAATCCATCGCAAGAGTGGCCAAAACCCCTGCTACACACCCGATAAATAACTGCATTCCCCATCATAACGAATTCAGAATCTCCGTCCAGCCTTTTGACGCCGGTGTAATATCTGCCTTTACAAAATTTTAACGATCTTAAAATTTGACCTGCGCCCGTCAAAGTGAGAAATCATCTGTGATGATGCAGACAGCAGCCTTTATTGAGAATCCTATTACTGAAACCCTTGAGCGGTTGCGCGCGAACTCCAACCTGAATTCCACCGATTGGTTCGATCTTGTCGGTATCAGTTTCAGTGATTACATTGACCTTAAGTTAAATTCTAAATCTCTTCCCGAAAAAAGCGTTGAAAGTCTTTCGAAATATTTCAGTCTTCAGCCGGAGCAAATCATAACCGGACAAATTAATTTTAAAGATCTGACGTTAAAGATGGAACATGGGTCAAAAGAGCTTCCTGAAATTTACGGAAAAGCTGCCTTCGGCCGCCAGCGCACTTCCATTACTTCACTTGATTTCGTCGAGCACTTTGGTGGCTGGCGTTTACGTCACGATTCCATTAAAAAATTAGGTGTAACAGAAAATTCAATGCTGAACCCGTTCGCGCCGATCAGCATGAAGTTCATCACGGATTTGTGTTCATATCTTTCGCTGCGCCAGTTACAGAAAAAAGATTTCTATGAAATGGGCGCTTTCAGCTTTGTCAGTAACCGCAGCTCTGTTCTGGGAAAGATTCTGGCTGAAATGCCGGACTCAAATTCCGCTTATGATCTTTTCTTCGCAGAGTGCATGAAGCTTCTTCAGAGAAACTATCTTTATTCAATTACAAAACGTTCTAAAGATCATTTGACCGTAGAATATGTAACTGACAGTGAAGTCGGGGCCGAGTCAGGCGTGCGCCACTTAGGAAGCCAGCATGTGTGTCAAATACAGGCCGGCTTTATTTCGACAATACCGATGTACTTAGGTTTGCCCGCAGCGGATGTTACAAAATCGTCATGCGTTCACTGCGGTGATGCGGTTTGCACTTTGCAAATTGATCTAACCGAAGCCAATGCAGCTCAGGCTACGCGCTCTTTCTAGTTCTGACTTCTCCCACGTCCTGAACTCCTAGAATTAAACGGTCATCCCAGAGATGCTGCCATTTGCGCGCAATTCTATGGGCTTCAAAGCTGAAGTCGGTCAGATACATCACTTTTACAAGCTCACCACCGAGATGTTTAACGTTAATCGGTTCCTCATGAAGCGGAAAGTGACCGACATCACTCAGCCATTTATCCATTTTAAATCTGACTGTGCCGCCGGCCATCAGCTCTGAACCGGGATTTTCTTTTTTGTACATGAGAAACATTAATGTCATGAGTTCCCGCAAAAACAACGATTGCTCTTTCCCGGTTTTTTGTAACGGGTCGATACTTAAAGAGCCCGCATAGAACAGATCCCGGCCTTGCTGATCCAACTTTTTGATTTTTTCTTCGAGATTTTTCACGTGTTCAGGCCGGCCCGCCTGCTGTAACAGGCTCATTCCGGGAAAGTTAAGAAAATGCAACCTGCACTTTTGCAATGAGGTCCAACGTAGCGCCATTATAGGTTTTAAGTTTCCTGTCTCATCTGTTTTACAAACAGCAAAGTGAGTCGAAATGAGATCGGCGGCGTCTACAGGTAAAACACCATATTTATATTCGCGCCCATAACCGCGTAATTTTACGCCGATCATATCGCGAAATAAATTTCCGATTTTTGAATCATTCCAACAGTCATATGGGGACTCTAAAATTACAATTTTGATGTCATTCATTAATGATATTATCTGACAAGACTTTAAAAATTGAAATAGCTTATTACGGGACGTTGAAGGAGCAAAGGTATGTTTTCAAAATACCCTGAACGCTTTTTGCGAAGCGCAGGAATTGTAGACGAACAACATTTCAAAAAAATTCAAAACACAGCTATCGCTATCGGTGGTTTGGGCCTTGGCGGTTCGATTTTTCTCAATCTCGTGAGAATGGGATTTGAAAAATTTCATATTGCAGACCCCGACACTTACGAACGCACTAATATTAATAGACAGAGAATGGCAAAGGAATCCACTGTTGGTGTCAGAAAAGATGAAGCTCTTTTAAAAGAGGCGTTGGATATCAATCCGAATATCAGGGTTAAGTGCTTTCCTCATGGCATCAACGAAAAAAATGCACCGTATTTTTTAACAGGAATCGACTGGGTCATTGATGTCGTCGATGTCTTTGCATTAACAGATAAGCTCGCATTAAACCGTGAGGCTTATAAGAGAAAAATCCCGGTAGCTTCTTGCGGATCGTTAGGTTTCAGCTCTGCTGTCATTATATTTGACCAGAAAAAAGAAAGCTTTGAAGAACTCACAGGATTAAATCCTGAAGCCGATTACCAGTCTAACATTGCCAAATTTCTGCAGTTCATTTGCCCCCAGATTCCGTTTTATATGATGGAACAAATGCAAAAAGCGATGACTCAGTCGTCTCACATTCCGTTTGTTGTTCCTGGCGTGGAGTTCGCAGCGGCATGTGCCACTACCGAAATCAGCAAGCATATTTTAAATCTCGGGAATAAAGTCACAGCACCGGAGGGCATTTACATTGATCCCGTGAATTTAAAAATAGAAGTATTTAAGGCATCGCACACAGAAAGAAAATTAAATACCTTCAGAAAGGTAGCTTGATTCCAACCCGTACCGTAAGGATTACAGACGAGCGATTGGGCCAAATACACAGCTACTGGACAAGCCTTGAAGGAGAAAATCCCAGCGGTTCATTAAAGGACCGAATGGTCGAACCTGAATTATCGTTGCAAAAAGAAAAGGTGCCCGCCGTCGCCGAAATCAGCGCTGGCAGCACAGCTTTATCTATAAGTTATTATGCGCTGAAATTTAAAATGCAATGCAGGCTTTTCGTTCCGAAAGGCATTGATCCCTTAATCAAACGTCAGCTGGTCAACAGAGGCGCCATAGTGGATGAATGCGATCCCGCAACGGCCTATGAGGTTTACAACGACTTTATTAAAAAGGCCGGCGACAAGATCTGGTCATTCGGGCAAATGAGCCGGAAAGAACTCAAAAGGCACTATACGCACTGGGCCCAGGCAGAGCTTGAGCCGATGCTCCCCCCTATTGATTATGTCATTGGAGGAATCGGTACAGGGCACTCGCTGGCCGGAATTACCGAAGGGCTTAACCCATCAGAGGGAAGCATATCTGTTGAGCCCTCCGCAGGAACAACGGTCAGCGGAATCAGAAATGCGTTTCTAAATAATTTCGGCGCGGCTGATCCATGGAACCCTACCCTATTTGATTCAAGAATAGAGACAGCCTTCAGCGGAAATTTTGACAGTTCTTTAATAGAGACGGATCAAGGCCCCATTTATGTAAGTGACAGCTTCAAGCTGACCCTCGACGGACTTCTAAAAGTAAGCGAAAATTGGAAGGTACCGAAAAATATTTTCATAGTGGGTTCCCATTGCCGCAGAATAAACGCTGTTAAGAATTCTTAACTTAAAGCTGCAGAATTCTTGTGCTAAAGACCTTCGGTGATAAATATGGAAAACCAAAGCCGCTTAGCTGACAAAAACAAAATGTTAAATTTACTGGCAGCAGCCAGTGAAAATCTCGGCACGTCTTTGGATTTTCAAAGTACCGCAAGACACTCGTGCAAAATTTTTGTTCCGCATCTTTCAGCTTGGAGTTCTCTTTTTATTTTTAATGAAGATTCTCCGGAACTGAAATTTGTTGCCAGCCACCACAAAAATCACGAAGTCTCAACTCAGCTTGAACTTTTCTTAAGTGATCAGGCGCGCTTCTGGGCGCACAAACAGGAAGTTCAGTACTCGATAAGAGAAGGCCGCGTCGTTACCGTTGCGAATTCTCATTCCTGGTTCGGTGAACGCTATCTGGCACATTTACCTGTGATTCAGAAATCTGAAATCATCGGGCTTATTACGTTAGGCTCTGTTGATGAATTTACTTTAGAAGACCTTCATATCGCAGAAGAGATTTCAAAGCGTGCTGCTGCGGCCATTGATAATGCGAGATCTTACTTAAAATTGACAAGCTACGAAGCGAAGCTCATTAACGATAAAGAACTGGCTGAAAAAGCCAGTCAGGAAAAAAGTAATTTTCTTGCAAACATGAGTCACGAAATCAGAAGCCCGATCAGCGCTATTCTTGGTTTCGCTGATCTGCTCATGCTGCCACAGCAAAGCGAACAGGACAGACTTGAATGGAGCCAGCGAATCAAACACAACGGCCAGCACCTGTTGAGACTCATCAACGATATCCTGAATCTGGCAAAAGTGGAAAGCGGCCAGTTTACCGTTCAGAACAACTGCATTGATTTCTTAGAATTTATCAGTGACCTGGAAGTAACAAACAGAACTCTTGCCCGCGACAAAAAACTTGATTTGCAGTTTAATCTTGAAACCGAGATTCCTGAAAGATTCGGTTCAGATTCAACCCGTTTACGCCAAATTCTAAATAACCTGATCGGTAATGCCATTAAGTTTACCGAAGCCGGCCATGTAAAGGTTCAGTGCGGTTATATTAAAAATTTGGGTTATCTCTATTTTGACGTTGAAGACACGGGGCCAGGCATGACTGAAAAAGAGAGTTCACTCTTGTTTCAGCCGTTCGTTCAGGCCAATACGGCTCATTCAAAACAATTCGGTGGTACCGGATTAGGGCTTGCACTTTCACTGAAACTTTCACAGTTACTGGGCGGCACAGTCGAGCTTGTTCATACCGCTCCCGGCAACGGATCTAAATTCCGTGCGATGGTAAAACCATCCGTGCTTAGCGGAGTAAAATATATTTCACAACTGAAAAGTAAAGTCAGCACAACTGCCGAAGAAAAAACTTTTAAAGAACATGAACTCAAAAACAAAAAAATTCTTGTTGTGGACGATTCTCCTGATAATCAGTACCTAATGAGAAAAATCCTGGGCCTCAGAGGAGCGGACGTTACACTTGCGGGTTCCGGCGACTCAGCTCTTGATTTAGATAATATTTCTGACTTCGACGTTGTTCTTATGGACATTCAAATGCCGGGTAAAGACGGCAACCAAACCACAGCAGAACTTCGTAAACGCGGCTTTACCAAGCCCATTATTGCATTTACCGCCAACGCTCTTCCTAAAGACAAAGAGCTTAGCCTGCGCTCAGGCTGCAACCGCCATGTTACAAAACCGGTGGATCAGAAAGAACTCTTGCGGGTTCTCTCTGAATTGCTGACGACTTAATTATTTCTTTTTCTGATTGTGCATGAAACGCATTTGCAAAAGCTCTACGCCTAAAGCAAACCCCATCGGCAGGTAAATGTAAGCCTTCGGCACATGACCGCCCAATCCTTCAATACCCAATGTTACGCCGATCGTAATCAAAAATGACAATGCGAGAATTTTTAAGGTGGCGTGACGTTGCACGAAACTTGCGATCGCACCTGCGAAAGCCAGAACTAAAACAAAGGATACAATTACTGAAGAGTAAATGACCCACAGGTTATCGGTAAGTCCTACTGCTGTAATGACTGAATCAATTGAGAACACGATATCCAGCATCAGAATCTGAGTGACCGCTGAAGAAAAACTGAGGTGACCGGTCTTACCGTCTTCGCCTTCGGGTTTTGATTCAACAACATGGTGAATTTCCTTAACGGATTTATAAATCAGAAAGGCTCCCCCGGCGAGAAGCACGATACTCTTATAACTCAGAGAACCCAGAACCGGCTCGCTGAGCTTCACCAAATAGCCTGCGCCTAAAAGTAATAAGAGCCGGGCGGCCAAGGCGAGCCCAAGCCCGAGATATCGCACTTTGTTGCGATGCTCTGGCGCAACCCGGTCAGTCACAATTGAAATTAGAAGAATGTTGTCGATGCCAAGAACGAGTTCCAGGCCAACCAAAAGAAAAAACGTTGCAAGTAAATTATAGTCCATACGCCTCTCAAGTTATAAAAGGAGTATAGACTATTTTTATGCCATGTCCAATATGCTTACTGAGAACCTAAATCAGCCCGTGTCATTTTCTCGGGCTTGTCTTCGCAACGGGCAGAATAATAAACGTACTTTCCGCGCGTTCTTTGGTCAGAAACGCAGACCTTCTTTTCTGCAGCGCAATCGTCTTTGATAATCAGACGTAAGTTCGAACTGGTCACCACTTTACCTTCGTCGCACCAGCTAAGCCAGATGTCGGTAACGTCGCCATCAAAGTTGTCCGTGTAAGAAAAAGCATTGAAAGAACATAAAATAATAACAGCAGCCAACAGGGATTTCATCGGGGCCTCCTGACTTTAGCAAAGTTAAGGCTCACTTAAAGTGATTAGGTTAGTTTTAAGTGTCCAGCTTTCAGACATGGGACGTAAATAGTCGGGTATAAATCTTGTGTTTCTGCCTCTCTGTATTTAAGCTTTTACTCGAGGGCTGTCCCTATTTTACAAGGTGGTTTGTAATGATGAAAAGTATCTTAACTCAATTTTTTTTCTGCGCATTTATTCTTGGTTTTAACCAAGCCAATGCCCAATCCGGTGGTGCAGCGACGTTAACATCCAAACAACAACTAACCGAAAAATTCTGGGTCGCTTACATGAATGTCATGAAAGAGCAGGACCCTTTCAGACGAGGCCTTGCCTCTTATGCTCAGAGCTTTCCCGACGACCCGAATATTAAATTAGCAACTGATCCGCGAGTGATCGAAAAGTTTAATGTCGAAATGAAAAGAAGATTCTTTACCACAATGGAAAAGAACTTCAGTGAGACCGACCTGAAGTATTTAATTCAGCTTTTTGAGAGCAACCTTCTTAAAAAACTGGACACTCATGAAAGACAGATTTGGGACAAGAATGAGCTGGCCGCCCTCATCAAGTCGACACTGGCTGAAGTCGCTGCGATTAAGCCGCCGGCTCCTGCAGCTGCTCCGTCTAAACCGGCTGCCGCTCCTGCTCCTGCACCTAAAAAGTAAAACCTTGTCTAATATTGAACCGAACAGACAGACCTTTAACATTTGATATTGCTCGGAAAATTGCCCCATGTTAAATTGAGACATGGCCATTAATTTGATGGTCATTTGGTGGTAAAAAGATGGACGAAAAAAAACCAAAACCGGCCGACAACCAATCTTCCGGCAATGAAAACGCCAATACTCCTGTTGATAATTCTGGATACACAAAAGAAGAGCTTGATTTCATTAAAAAGATTCGTGAACAGATTTCTTTAGAAGATGAAGACAGCGCAATTTTAATTGCGTCGTATACGAAAAACATTCCATAAGGTCAGGCTAAAATGCTAAGACGCGATTTTATTAAAAATTTATCGATAGCAGGCGCCGCTGTAGCTGTTCCACTTCCTGCGCTGAGTTTACCGGGCACAAAATACGGAGTCATGATCGACTTCTTCAGGCTTTATGCCGTTTCCGAAACATTCTTTGATAAGCCAGTGCTTTACAAGAACCACGAAAAAGCTTTACAGGATTTAAAAGCCGGTAAAATTGATTGTTTAATTACGTCACCGTTCTTTTTAGTTAAAAGCCATCCGGAGTTTTCACTGTTCAGTCACTTCCCGACAGATTTAAGCCATGAGCAAAAATCTAACTGGGTTAAGCAAAACTATACTGTTGTGAAATCTCACTACAGCAAATTGGAATTAGACAGCCATTTTGTTGATTTGATGCCGTCATTATTTGTGCGTGCAACCACTTTATCTCCTGAAAAACTGGCAGCCAGCCGTCCGCACGAATTAAAAATTGCTGCTAACGGAAACCGTAAACACTGGTACAAACAAGTCGGTTATCAGGTTGTTGGAAACCGTTTGATTGACCGTCAAGGTTATCAAATCGAAATGCTATCGCGCGGAACTTTAAGTGTAACAGAAGCCAGTACGCCGCTGTTACTTCTTGAAAGCATCAGCGAAAATAATAAAAATCTTGTTCCGCTGAGCTTTTACAAAAAGACTCACTTAATTATGGACAAAGACTCCCGCCGCGGCCTTCCGATGGAGTTTGTTATGCGTCCCGGAGCCACCGAAGCCAAAATTCAGTCGATGAAAAATCAGCTGCAGGGTTTTATCGCTAAGCAGGCTGAGGCTCAGCAAAACAGCCTGAATTTACTTAAAAACATTTTTAACGAAACTATCATCGAAGGCTTACCGCAAGCCGATATCAGACAGCTTGAATCGTGTAAAAATCTCTATCTGGAAACATTGGCTGAACTGAATGACACCAGCTCTGTACTGGTTGATGATTACCGCCGGTTTTCAAAAGCGTAAACAATGAAGTTAGCCTTCGGTAAATCCCCAGCCCGCAAGAGTAATGCGCGGGTTGTTACCTGTTACCTTCGTTGTACAGTGCTCGAGATCACTTCTAATTCTCGCAATAATTAAACTTCCGGGATCGGTGTTTGAAATCCGCAAAAGTTCTTCTTCGTGCCCCACGAAGCGAAAGGCAAACTCCCCTTGCTTGTAAGGTTTTTGGCTGAGATTAATTGAAATAACAAATATTTTATTTTCAATCATGTCCTGATGCCATCTCATAGCATGCCGGTCTTCTTCCTGTGACCGGTACGGGTAACAGCCGATAAATTTCAAATGCTCCATCCCCGTAATTTCACGAAAGAACCTCAGTACATTTTTGTTATTCAGAATCATGTTTGGAAACTGTTGCAGTTCTTTGCTTTTTTTAAAGATATGACCTTTAGAATGTTGCGGGCCTTCATCCGCTTCATGAAATATTTCCGGTTCTGTCTTTTCGATCAGCTGATTGATATGCTGAATTAAAAAGGAATCAAAGAAGTTTTTAATAACCAAAAAGTGTTCTTTTTCGAAATGCTCACGGGCTTCAGCCACGAGGCTCCCGGGCCACTTCCCTTCAGCCAGTTTCCGTGCGCTGATAAGGTTATGAAACACTCTCGCCGCGGGCTTCACTTGCTCCACGAAAAGCCACCAAGCGGCTCAAAGTCAGAAAGATTTTTATAGCTGTTACCGGCGATATTCCGGCCGCTTATCAGAAAGAGATCATGATCATCGCTTTTATGAGAATTATACTTTGTGGAAGCAGAAATATAGCGAAGTGTGATTCCAAGCCGGGGCTGTGAGCTATTATTACACTCACTGGAATGAATAAGGTTTTCTTTTAAAAGACAAACCTCGTTCGCCTTCATTTCAACATCGACCAATGAAGTCAGATCTACAGACGGGTCATCAATTTCCTTTTTAAAAAAATTTAAATTCGGATCGACATCTTTATGCAGATACATTTTAGGTGCATTAATTTTAGGTAAGACTTTCAGACAACCGTTATCTGCAGAAACATCTGTGAACGGAATAAAGATGCCGAGCACCTCATTCGGGTTCAGCAGGTTCCAGTCAATCCAGTAATGCGAATCAATATGGGCAGGAACCCGGTAAGGCGAATTCGCCGGTTTGTAGCAAACGCCGAACGACCAAAAAGCGATATCGGGGCCCAGAACCTGCTTTACAAGATTCACAATCGGCGGGCTTCCTATCCAGTCAGCGAAGCGGGGTTTCAGTTTTTTCACATTGGTGAAGTGACGGTGGCGCAGATCTTCCGGCAGTGCCAGACAAAAGGCCATCAGATATTTTTTTAAATGCTGAAAGTCTTTTTCATCAAATAACGGAGAGTGAACCGGTAAGTACCCGTCCTCATCAAATCGCCTGAGCATATCCTGAGTTATCTGAATTTGAGACATAATTAATGGTAGCAGACTTTGTTTTTATTGTCTAATTTCCGGTTCAACCTATAATCATATGCATGCGCTATCCGTTTCTCTACTCCGTTGTCGGAAAAATTTCTCTTGAAGAACTCAGTAAGGACATAAAGCCCGCGGGCAAAATTTCCAAGCTGTACGACGAATGGTATTTAAAACCTTTTACTTCGGGATATCTGGATAATTTTGTTAAGCAGAACTTTCACGGCATGATCCTGGATGATGAAACCTTCTTTATGAGCGTGGCCCGCGTTTCCCGGTTTCACCTGGACAAGCGGCATAAAAATTACCTGACCCACCGGGTGCTGATTCCGCTGGATACGCACTTTCAGTATCAGTGGTTCGTGAATGAACAGCTTCACACTTACAGGCCAAAACCGGGAGAGGTTCTGCTTTTCAATAATTTGGTTCCTCACCGTTTCGTGATGGACGAAGGCCGCACCGACGAGCGCAGTGTAATCTTTTTTAATATTGCAGATCCTAATTCAGCTCAGTTCTTCCCGCATTTCGACGGCCGTCATGACGACAATAACCATGAAATTCACCAAGGCATTCTGGCCAAGCTGGGTCTTAAAGACGAATAGCTGAAAAGTATTCGCAGCACTGCTTCCAAAGCTTAGGTCGTTATCCCGGTCCTGAATGATTGTTTAATTTCGACACAGGTTCATAATGTATTGTTAAACCTGTTTACCATGCGATATCATTGTAGAAATGACCGTTTTCGGGAGTCGAATATGAAAAATATCATCCATTCAATTTTAACTTTTTCGCTTGTGAGCTTGCCTGTTGCTATGCCGGTTTTTGCCGGCACGTCAGACGAACTCAGCTTTTTACAAAAAGAAACGCAGGCGGCTTCCGAAATTTCTGAAAGCCAGTACAACAAAATGGTTGGTCCGTGGAACGAGTCGATGAAAAAAAGCGGTACCGCAACTTTAGAAGCGTCAGCTTCACGAAAAGAAGCCTTTCGCCGGGTTGCTTTAGCAAATGAAGACTTTACTGCTAAAATCGAACAAACAATCGTACTTGCGTTACGCCGGGCATTTGAAAAAACGGACACCGCTTCGCTGAAAGAAAAGCTTTCAGCGAAAGTCAGCTACACAGGATTTGATGCGCTTGCTTCACAAAAAATGAAATCAGTCGATGGGATCAAATTTGCTGTCATGAATTCAGGCGCAAACCAGTTCGGTACAGCCGATCAAGTCATTGTTAATCTTAAAAAATATCTCGGCGATTTTAAAACCATCGAATTTGTAGATGCTAAAATCACAAAAAGCGGAGTGGGTTACGGCGATATTGCAGAGTTTAAAAAAATCTACATGCCGGAATTTGATTTTGCCGGCTTCACCGTGTTTTTTGAAGTCCGCGGCATTATGCAAAACGGATTTAAACGCTCTGACAAATTTAATCTGAAATTACTCACAGAGAAATCATCTGCGGGATACAAAATTGCCGCTCTTGAAATTATTAATGCGGTTACCGCTCAGGCCACACGCGAGCCAAGTTTTAAAACAGCAAAGCACAACGCAGGATTTGACTCTGGTAAAGTTTATCCGCGCTTAGAAGCTCTACGCCGCGGCGGTTACGCTTTTTCAGTAGAAGATTTTAACAATGACGGCCGCTTAGACGCCTTTGTTGGTAACTATGGGGAAAGTGCGATTTGGACCGGCCAGGACAACGGTGACTTCAAGCAAATATCTGCTGAGGAAGTTTCTAAAGTAACCTTAGCGAAAGCTGCGGCCTTCGTCGATTTAAACAATGACGGCTGGAAGGATCTGGTTATCACGCGTTTTGCTGCTGATAATCTTGTAGGCGACGTTCTGCTTTTCAAAAATGAAAACGGAAAATTCACCGCAGTAAAAAATGCTTTCCCGTCGGATATCTTGCGCGACTACGCGATGCCGATGGCGATCGCCGATTATAACAATGACGGTATGTTAGATATCTACATCGGGTTTCCGGGAGAGAGAGACTTCAGCGCAGGACCTGCCCCATCGAAAAAAATGACAGTGGCGCATGGGTTGTTTTTAAATAAAGGTGACTTCAAATTTATCGACGACACCAAACAGCTTGAAAAAAACTTCCGCACATCGATTGCACCACACGGCTCTTTAGCTACCGATGTAGATATGGACGGAAAAGTTGATATCGTCATTATGGATGACCAAAAAAATCTTAGTCCGCTTTATCAGAATAATGGCGACGGCAGCTTCACAATGAAAAATGCCGACCTGAAGATTATGAACTACGGTTACGGAATGGGAATCACGGCCGGCGACTTTAATCAGGACGGAATGCAGGACTACGTTCTCTCAAACGCTACATTCACTCCGCAGGACCGTTTACTGGTGCCACATACAGAGGGCTTCGGATTTAATTTAAAAAACTTCAGTAAATCGGTAAGACTCTTTTACAACGGTAAAGGCAATGCATTCACAGAAGACCGCCACTCAATGGCGTTACTGGATTCAGGTGAGGGTGCCGGCGGCGCAACAGCGATTGATTACGACAACGATGGCCTACAGGATATCTATCTTGTAAACGGCTTGTGGTCCGGCTCCAGCCGCGACGAAAACATCGATTCCCTTTTCGCAAAAGCCACAAAACTTGACTTGGTCAATATCAGTCACATGCAGGATGGTGTAGGCGAAAGATCTCCGGACAGCTCAAAAAGTATTTTCATGAAAGTACTGATGAAAGACCGTGTCGCCGGTGATAAATCGCTGAGCTTCGGCGGATACCAGCGTAATCGTTTATATAAAAATCTCGGAAACGGAGAATTCCTTGAAGTCGGATATTTGGAAGGCGTAGACAGCCTTGCAGACGGTTACATGAGTGTTGTCGCAGACGTTAACCGTGATGGCCAGCCGGATTTATTACTCAGAAACTGCGATCCGGGTAATATGGCTTATGCTTTCCCGGTCATTGAAGTTTTCGAAAACAACCACAAGTCGCAAAAATCTCTGTGGCTGACATTAAAAGGTAAAACCTCAAACAGCTCTGGTGTTGGTGCCCGCATTTATGCAACAGTTGGCAAAAAACAGCATTATCGCGAAGTGTTTGCAAATAACAGTGCCGCTCAGGGCGAGATCAGCGCGCATGTAGGCCTGGGAAGTTCATCTGCAGCCACTGTTGTAAAAATTGTTTGGCCTTCAGGTGTAGTTGATGTTTATAAAAATGTAAAAGCCGGCCGCCACACATTTGAAGAAAAAGAAAACATGGTTCGTAAGATTTCTGCTTCACCCGAAAAAATAAAACCGGTCCGTAAAATTAGAACTGCCAGTAACTAAGAGCCCGCAAGGGCTCTTTCACTTTATATGATGCAACCCTTAGCTTCCAGCAGAGTCGAAGACGCTAACCTTGAAGCGATTGCTTTTTTTAAAAAAGCCATCGCTAAGGCTGCGCTCGCAATCGCCTATCCTGCGCAAAGTAAGGACGATCAGGCTGCGCATGAAAAATTATTGGGTGAGATCAATTTTAAATCGCGCCTTCATCCTTTATTCGTTGCACTTGCAGGAAAACATATCCCCCCCGCAACTATTAACAATGAGCTCCTCAGTGCCATTCAGGATTTAAAAAGTGAAAGCACAATTCGGTTTTCATTACGCGGCCTCAACGACCCCGTTCCTGTTTGGGTTGAATTATTTCTGAATTATCAAAAAAGAGCCGCGCAAGCCAATGGCCTAAACGATTTCACTTTTGCCACGGGCTGTGACTATCACGAACTGTCAGTTCAGCAATTTCAAAACTCACTTCTTTATTTAGAAAAACACTGGCCTTCTTGTTTTGTTTTGGCTAATAGCCTTATCAGTGAAATGGCCTTTGTCAGGTTTAGCCGGTTTGAATCCGGCGTAAGCCTGAATGCATTTGGCGCCATGTTCGTTAATCCATTAAGAAGATGGACATTCGATCAATACATTGAAGTGCTGGTTCACGAAATGAGTCATTTGCAGCTTATGCTTCATGAGCAGTTTGATACTTATATTTTAAATCCTGGTTTTGTAACCGATTCTCCCATCAGATCAGATAGAAGACCTTTAAGCGGGGTTTTACACGGCACCTTCGCATTATTACGTATGACAGAGATAACGATTAAGCTCTTAGAGAATCCTGCTGGTTACGGCGAGAATGCCGCAAGACGCGGCCGTTACAATCTTCACAGGCTGAAGAACGGCCTTGAATTATTAACCCGCCACGGGCAGTTCAGCGCAGCCGGTGCCCGACTGATTGAAAGCATGAAAACGCAAACGCAAGAATTCTCAAAGTCGCTGGAATCAATCTGATTACTTTACTCCCGTTATGAGACAATCATTTGTGGAAAATTTGTTAGCTGACTAAAGTCCGTCTACACTAAACCGATAACAGTCTAAATAACCAAGGTTTATGGAGCACGTATATGAAACAAACCTTTCCAATTAGGCCCTTAGTGTATGTATTGGCATTTGTAGCAGCTTTTTCAAGCTGTTCGAAGATAGGTATTGTCGAAGGCGTTTCTCCTTCAACAGGTACCGACGATGCTTATACTTCTGCTTTTTACTCAAACCTGATTTCAGCTGGTATGTCGGCATCAGACGCTGCTTACGTCAGCGGTTACACCGGTAACGCTGCCAGCGCTTTTGTCAGTAACTTGTTGGCTGTCGATGCAGCCAGCTCAGACACAATCGACAAAGCAAAAAACAGTTCTTCTGCAGCTTTAGGAAAAGTATCCGATAACGATCACTTTCCGAATGCTTCAAGCAAGCAAGACGCAGTCGAGTTGATTTCGCAGGCGCAGTTTGAAACTTTGGCCGAACTGGTTGATGAAGCAGATCTGCCATCAGCGGTTGACGAAGTTGCCGGCACGTTAGCTTCTGAAATTGAATCGACCGGCTTAACCTCTTCAGATCTGCAAGAAGCTTTAGAGCGCCAAGGTAAGGGTATCGCAAAAGGTTTAATTGAGTCTTCAGTAGATTCAAGCAAACACGGCGATGTCATGAATTCGTTCTCAAAAGGTGCGGTGGAAGGATTATTAAATAACCCTAACCTGTCATCATCGGGCGTTGATCTGATCGGCGCTTTGACTCAAGGTTTATTAGGAGAAGTGGGTAACGAAAACGGCGGCAAGTTAACGGATGAGGGTAAAGGCTTAATCATCCGCGAAATATTAAAAGGTATTAAAGATCAAATTGATGCTGACAACAATTTAAGTGACGACGACAAAACAGATTACGTTTCTGAAATTTACGACAATGCAGGTTCTACTATCAGCGACAGCGGTTCTTCTATAGTAGATAAAGTTCAGGAAGGCTTGTTCAGTTCAGATGCCGAGATTCATGCAGTATCAATTTATACTGCGGGGCCATCATCTGGTTGGGTACCAGGACCTACTAGCGGCACACTGGTTTCAAGCCACTGGGATGGAAGCGCGACTATCAATATCGCAGCAGGAACTAAACCTATAGTTTTAGCTTTGACTTCTTATGAAGGAGTTAACTGGACTATCACAGGCGCTACCAGCCGTGTATCAAAAGTTATAGCTCACGGTTTTTACGATCAGTTTGTTTCAGGTGTAGATGCTTCAAAAGTTTCAATGCACAGTTATGAATCCGGAAGCAATATGTACTTCTACGGTATTGTTTCTTCTAACTGGTATCTGAATTTTGCAGAACCTTGGACACAAGCGGTGCTTGTAAAAATCCGTCAAGATGTCGGTGCGCCGTTAGTTTCCTATCAAAGTGCTTACGACCAGCAGGCTTTTGTTGTCGGAGATGGCAACAACGCAGCCGGAGCGCTTCCAACACTTTCTTTCGTGCGTCCTTGGTTGTATCCACTTAATTACAACGGTGCGATCGGCAGCCAGGTTTCAGGCGGACCAAAAGTTTATACGGTGCTGGCATTAACACATGCATTATCAGTCCCGATAAATGTACGAGTTTGGACAGAAAACATTACAACAACATCTGCAAATTTACCTGCTTATGATCAGGTCCATACTTTGGCAGCGGGTTCTAGATTCATTACTCTGAACATTCCTATCAATCAGGACAACAGCATCACTGAGAGCAGAACATTTAAAATCAATATGTCTGCTCCGGACGATGTGTTCACGTTCACAAAATCATTTACCGCAACTATCCTTGGTGGAACCGGCAGCACAAGCGGAACTTCTACAGGCGGCACCAGTGGAACCACAACAGGTGGCAGTACTAGCGGTACTACGACTGGAGGAAGCACGAGCGGCACAACGACCGGCGGTTCAGGTGGCGGATCAACAAGTGGAGGTTCTAACAGTTCAACGATCCGATCTAAATATGCAAGTGTAAGTGTAGATGGGTCAGGGTTGGCAACAATTCAATTTGCTCATACTCACTTAGACCCGATGATGTGCTCGAACGTAACTTATACATACAACGTTGTTCTCGACACTGCTCACTCGGCAAATGCGGCCTTCGTTGCAGCTTACCCTAGCGCAAGCAACCAATGGATTTCATTATCGCTTGCATGCCCTTCAGCACCGTCTTCAAGTATAAACGGAGACCCTGACTGGTATTCACAAAAAACAGTGACCTACCCATCTGGTTGTACCGTCAGTTCTTACTCAGCTTCG
>JAJFMT010000091.1 GCA_020696855.1 Pseudobdellovibrio sp. | reverse complement strand
TCCAGGTGGTGGGTTTGGTCCAGGCGTCGATCCTGATCATCAGCCAAAACCTCCGGTTTATTCAGCTCCTTTAGAGGTTCCACGCTGTAATGTTGATAGTAACACAACGCTCAATCAAAGAGACGTAACCCTTGAAGATATCTTAGCTTTCCTTGAACGCTTTCATGAATCTGAGCCAAAAATCAAAGCCTTCAAACAAATGCAGGCCCGGGGCGAAATCGTGGTGGAACAGCTGACAGATGCTGTCCGTAGACAGACCGGCAGCCCTTCAACAGTAGTCGCAACTTTTCAGTATCAGCCACGCGAAAAACTGCAGCATATTTACGTTAATTTTGATGGTGATTTAGGTGTTGTTTCAATTCACTTTTATCATGAATTAATCCACGCCCTGGACCCGCAACTGCGTTCGTTCTATAAAGAATATGATCGCCAGTATGACCAGATCCAGGCCGGCATCAGAGCCGTCTACCAAAAGGTGGCGGACCGTTTAAAAAAGCCGATTACTGAAGTCAGCTACATGGACTTTATTGATCAGGATTGGACGAACCTGAAAAATGCCAAACGTTTTGAAAACGATGGCACGTGGAGAATTGAATACCATGCGTTCAGTTCGCAGATGGTTTTGATCCGCGAAATGACTTCTAAAATTTCTTGCTACGATGCGTACATCAAAGACCAGGACCGCATCAACGGCCTTCACCTGGTTTACACCGACATCAAGCAACATCTTGAGTACGCTTACGGTCTTTACGAGCCGGGCACTTACATGACCGCTTCGTTGAAAACGAAAGTTGATCTGAAATCTAAAATCGCTTTGAAATAATTGTTAAGAGTTTTGGGGCTGGGTGGCGGCTTGCTACCTAGGTCCAGTGCTAAAGTGCACTTCTATCTGCAGTCCAAATTAATGTTCGGTCCAGTATAAATCCCTCCGGAAATGAGTAGTATAAAAACTGGAGGAACTTTATGTCTTCGAAGCGTCATTATTTTTTCGCGTTTGTATTTTTATTTGCGTCTCTCTTTTTTGCCGCAAGCTGCGTTCACAAAAATACAAATGATACGCGTACTCCTGCTGCGGCAGCAAAAGCGCAAGCATCTAAGCCCACTTTATTAATCGGAAACATTCCGGGAGCTTACATTGCTAAAGACAAAACCAAATTCTACCTGGCTTCGGTAGAAATCAGTCCTTCAAGAATTATTACAGCAGTAACTCCACTGGCTTCGGCAGCAGCGGCACAGCAACTGGCTGAACAACAAAAAGCTTCTAAGACTGTTATCTTGCTGGCAAAACCCGGCAAAGGCGCAGCAGCAGCCGATTACGACGCCATTTACCCGGGATTACTGAATCTTCACAATCACACGAAACAAAATGTTTTGCCGACATGGCCACAGGCACAGGGCCAATTCCAGAACCGTTTCGAATGGCGTGACTGGGGAGTTTACAAAAAATCTGTCAGCCAGAATATGAACCCGTGGATCACTTATGGCCCGGCCATGAACTGTGCAGCATTTCGCTGGTCGAATCTGCAAAACTTGATTAACGGAACAACTTACTTACAAGGCCCAAGCTCTTGCATTAACGGTTTCGGGATTTACAAAGTTGAAGATCCGGGAGCTTACGTTTCGGCAAAAGCCGGAGTACAGGCACCGACAGATTTAGTCTACCCGCTTGAAATGACATATGTTTGGCAGGTTTTAAAACCGGATATTGATAAAGGTATGTCTTACGAAGAAGCTCTTTTAAAAGACATCAAAAAACACTGCGCGGGTGCAGAAATTAATTCTTTAACTCCTGACATAGTTAATAAAACTGCGGGCGTTAAGATTCTATCGAATAAAAAACTATTAGAAACGTCTTGTACTAAAGACACGGCAAACATCCATCCTAAATTTATCCGTTACGTTTACTTCATTCATAAAACTGTTGCGGGCAAAAAAGAGTACATCAACTCTGCAAACCACTCTGCGATTATCGCGCACATGGCAGAAGGCCGCCGCTTAGATCCATACAATCAAACTGAATACCAAATGATTAAGCTGCTTGGCCTTAACAAGCCGCATGTTAACTTCATTCACGGTGTAGGTTTGCGCGGTACGGGTCTTAATAAGAATGATAAAAATGATGACTATGTTGATATGGCGAAAAACAATATGGGCCTTATCTGGTCACCGTACTCTAACTTATTATTATACGGACAGACGTTAGATATTGAAGCGGCTCATGCAGCCGGTGTGAATATCGCTATCGGCTCTGACTGGGTTCCTACAGGAACAAAAAGTGTTCTTGAAGAAATCAAGTTAGCAGCGGCTTATGTAGACCAGACTAAAACACGCGACGGTAAGAAAAAATTAAATTCGATTTTTAACGACGAGTATCTTTACAAGATGATGACTGAAAACGGCGCGAAAGCGATCAACCACTGGACAAATTCGGCGGGTGAAGCAGGCGTGGGCCGAATCGCAGTGGGCTCGATGGGAACAGTGATCGCCGTTGCAATTAAAAATGCAAATCCGTACACAAACTTAGTTCGTCACGCCACTGAAAGAGAAGTGAATCTTGTTGTCTTAGACGGTGCTCCGCTCTACGGAAATGTGAATTATTTAGAGCAAGCCGGTATCACCGCTTCACAGTATGAAATTTTCTCTAACGAAATCGGAATTGATAACAAGCAAACCGCAGATCAGCTGGTGGAATCACTTCCTAAACCTGATTTAGCGAACTTAAAGCCGGCACCTGAAGACGAAGAAAGCGAAGAGACTACGGAATCAGCCGCTTCAGAAGGTTCATTCCTGGGCCAGCTGGCACAAAGTATTTCAGGCCGTTCTCGCGAGTACGTTCGCCGCGACACTTGCCGCTTTGAGATCCCTAAAGCATTTGTGACTCCGAATACAAAAGTGACAGAGAAAAACATTGAGTCATTCGCACGTTACGGAATAGATCTAGATAAAGTCAGCGACATTCAGTTATTGTTAGCAGCTTCATCTATGAGTCAGTCATTGAACAGACTTTCACCAAAAGGTGACCCGGCTTTTGCCATGACTTACTTCCCGAACCTTTACACATGCAGTGATGCAAACGACAAACATGCTCACCGCTATAAAAGATATGTCACTTCAAACGGTAACGATGAGTTAGCACAAAATCTTGTGCCGGCAACACGTGCGGGCCGCCGGGCTATCAAAGGTTTTCCTAAAACGGCAGAAAAACTGGCAACGGATTACGGTTTAACTTTCGAAGTTAAATAGTTCGAATTCTAAATTTGAGAGACCAAAGGGAACGTCAGATCAAACTGCGTTCCCTTTTTCTTTTTCTTACGTTATAATAACAAAATGAAGCAACCGCTGGCCCCGCACTTTTTAAAGATATTTTTACCGATTCAGGTGCTGGCCCTGATCGCGTGGGCGTTATTCTTTTATGATTTCAGGGTTGAAAACCTCATCATGGTATTAATCGGCTGGATTTGCATCGGAGGTTACGGCATCGCCGTCGGCCATCACCGCCTGCTTTCCCACCGCTCTTTTAAAACGCACCCTTTGATTGAAAAGTTAATCTCTTACTTCGGTTTGCTTGCGGGGCAGGGCTCGGGATTATTTTGGGTGGCGGTTCACCGCGGGGCTCATCATCCTTATGCTGACACTGAAAAGGATTTGCACAGCCCGATCCACGGAAAGTTTAACTCTTACGTCGGCTGGCAAATGCGTCTTGACCCAAGAAAAGTTTCGTTTAAAAAATGCGGCAGTTTGCTTTCAGACCCGTGGCATGTGTTTTTACACAAACACTATATTAAAATTTTCTGGGGCTCTATTTTACTGGTTTCTTTGCTGAACTGGCGTGTGGGCCTGTTCATGATGGTGATTCCATCATTTATTTCAATGCACACCGAAAACTGCGTCGATCTTTTTTGTCATACAAAAGGGCTTGGCTACAGAAACTTTACAACGACTGATAATTCAACCAATATCTGGTGGCTGGGCTACTTCGGCTTCGGGCAAGGCTGGCACAACAACCATCATTACAATCAAAACGCTGCGGTGTACTCTGCAAAATGGTGGGAAGTCGACCCCACCCGCCTGATGATATTTCTGATCAAGTCCCGTTAGACCTTGCATTCGTTTCAAAAACAAAAATATACTGGATTTGTGGTCTAAAACTCGCGACTCATTTAAAATTCTTCACATTGTTGATAACAAAATTGTTAACGCAGAAGCTTTAAATATTTTTTATTCCGATTTTCAAAAAACACTTAATCCGTCAGACCGTCTTGCAGAAAATTATTCCCGCGCTAATTTTCAAATTGAGTCTCATGAAATGTTTGATGCTCTTTACACCGAAGACGGTCAGTTTGTAGCCTGCACGGGCATTCTTAAAAAACCCGAATGGCCGCGTGGCATGTACCGCCTGCTGAACCGCACTTACTTCAGCCCACTATTCCGCAAAAGCCACAGCTTCAGTTTTTTTGCCTCTGACTTTTTACTGCCTGCACAGATTGAGCGCTGCCAAAGCCCGTTGGATTTTACCTTTGTATCACGTCAGGGAACTAACGGCGGCCACTTTCTTAAAAAATTGCAAAAGCGCCCTTTCTTTTACAAAAACTACCGCGTTTCAGAGGATTATATTCAGGTGGCCGCAGGACTTGATGAAAAAAGTTTTCAGAAAATCCTGTATTATAAAAAAAATCCCGCCACTGAATTTAAAATCAACTCTGTTTCATCTCTTGAGCTTTTGCCAAACGGTATAAAAGAGACGCACTTCTAATGAAGCCGGCTGAAGCTCCCAGGCTTTATCTTCTGATACTGGCTTTGCAGACCGTATTAATGTTAACCGTGGCCGTCGGGCCCTTTTTCGATGGCTCTTTTCAGTTTTCTTTGATTCCTTTTGAATGGCATAAGACTTTCGGCTTTTTACTGAACCTAAGCGGCTTTCTCACCGTGACTGCAGCGGTGGCTGCCATGCGAGGAAGCTTCACGATCTTTGTAAAGCCGCGCGAAGAAGGAAAGCTGATTCAATCAGGAGCTTTTAAACTTTGCAGAAACCCTATCTATTTCGGCGGCCTTTTGATGTGTTTCGGCTGGAGCATTTCGTTTCAATCGATGCTTTCGCTCATATGCTCTGCTCTTTTGGTTCCGGTTCTTCTGTGGAAAGTGTCATACGAAGAAATTGAGCTTTTGGCACTCTATGGTGAAGAATACACCCGCTATAAGTCTGCAACAAAGCGTCTGATCCCATTTGTGATTTAAAGGACGCCGGACCTTGGAATGAGGTTCGCGCGCTCAATACAAAAAGCTTTTTTTCTCTCATAGAAATGTTCTAATGATAGCTATGAAAAAACAGATAATGATGCTCGTTACAGTTTTGCTGGCCGCTTTCACTTCTAACGCTGATGAAGGCATGTGGACTCTCAATAACTTTCCTGCGGCGAAGGTGAAATCCAAGTACGGTGTGAATATCGATAAGAACTGGCTGCAACATGCTATGTTGTCTTCAGCAAGGATTGCCGGCGGCTGCTCTGCAAGCTTTGTTTCTGAAAATGGCCTTATCATGACGAATCATCATTGTGCACATTCTTGTATCGAACAGCTTTCAACTGGATCAAAAGACTACGTCGCTACGGGTTTTTACGCTAAAAAACTAAAAGACGAAGTCAAGTGCCCGGAAATTGAAATTAATAAACTTGTAGAAATCACAGATGTAACCAAACAGGTGCAGGACGCCACGAAAAATCTGGCAGACAAAGAATTCAACGAAAAGCTGAAAGCCACAAATTCGAAAATTGAAAAAGAGTGCTCAAAAGGGTCTGATCAGCTTCGCTGCGAAGTGGTTTCTCTTTACCGCGGCGGCCAGTATCATCTTTACCGCTATCAGCGGTATCAGGATGTGCGCCTTGTTTTTGCCCCTGAATTTGCAACAGCCTTTTTCGGCGGAGACCCCGACAATTTTAACTTTCCCAGATATGACTTAGACGTTTCATTTTTACGTGCTTATGAAAACGGTGCCCCTTTGAAAACAAAAGATTACTTTCGCTGGTCAAGAAATGGACCGCAGGAAAATGACCTCAGCTTCGTTGTAGGAAACCCGGGAAGCACCTCGCGACTGATGACTGTGGCCGATCTGAAATTTTTGCGCGAGCATACGATGCTGGACAGTTTACTTTCACAGTCAGAGCTTCGCGGATTTTTAAATGAGTTCGCTAAACGCGGCCCAGAACAAAAGCGTATTGTTAACGGTCATATCTTCGGGATTGAAAACAGCTTAAAAGCCCGCAAAGGCCGTCATGCAGTACTGATGGATTCAAAATTCATGGATGAAAAAATCAAAGCTGAAAAAAAATTCCGCGATAAAGTAAATGCAAACCCGAAATTAAAAAAACTTTATGGCGACGCATGGGACGAAGTCGAAGCCGCTTACAAAAACCAGATGAAAATTTACTACGAGCTTGATGCCATCGAAAGAAATTCACTGGGCTCTCGGCTGTACGGGATTGCACGCAATCTGGTCCGTGCCACGACTGAAATGGCAAAGCCAAATGAGGTTCGTTACTTTGAATTTACAGATGCCCGCATTCCGCAGTTGAAACAAGGCCTGCTTTCTGCAGCCCCTATCTACGACGAATTAGAAATTGCCATGATGGAATATGCGCTGATTAAGGTGCGCGAAAAACTGGGGCCTGATCACGCGATGGTTAAAAAAATGCTGGGCATGAAGTCTCCTGAAGAAGTCGCAAAAGAACTGATTAAAGGAACAAAATTACGGGATGTTAAAGTGCGCGAAGCCCTGTTTAACGGCGGCCGAAAAGCCATCGAAGCCTCTAATGACCCGATGATAAAATATTTTTTAATGATTGACCCTGAGGCCCGCAAATTACGTGACTATTACGAAGAAAATGTCGAAGCGAAGTTAAAACGCGCAGGAGAAAAAATTGCAAAAGCCCAGTTCGCTATCTTCGGCGATACCACTTACCCAAATGCAACTTTCAGCATGCGAATTTCTTACGGTCAGGTAAAAGGCTGGGACGAGAACGGGAAGTCCGTCAAACCGTTTACGGATTTTGACGGTGCCTTTGGCCGCCATACTGGGCGCGAGCCGTTTGCGCTGCCAGAGTCATGGTTAGACGCAAAATCAAAACTCAACGGCAAAACATCTCTTAATTTTTCTTCTACGAATGACATTATCGGCGGAAACTCCGGGTCTCCTGTCATCAATAAGGATGCAGAGATTATCGGGCTTGTTTTCGACGGAAACATTCAATCGTTAGGTGGCGATTATGGTTATGACGAAAAGCTGAATCGCGCCGTCTCCGTCAGCAGTAACGGCATGATGGAAGCGTTAAAACAAATTTATTCTGCAGACCGAATCGTGAATGAAATTTCTGAATCGGCAAGTTTGCCTTAAATAAAAAAGCCGGTTAGTTTTCACTTTACCGGCTTTCATTTTACAAATTTAGAATCGAATTAGTTCGATGCGTAAGTGTTCCAGATGTTTACGTCGAAAGTTTTATTAAACGTAAAGCTCACGTTGCTTGGTTCGTAACCGTTAAAGATTACAAAAAGCACCGGAATACGGTTAACAGTTTGAGTTGCAAGCGGGCTTGGTTGCAACTGGTATGATCTCCATTCTTGCCAGTTAACTTTAGGAACCGCGCGCTGGCTTAAAGTTTCAAGATAATTACGGATAATTTTTGCGTGATGTGGATGCACGCGCGCACAACCGTGAGAGCCGCGTCTTACACCCAGTAATCCATGATTACGAGAAGGCGTACCATGAATCGCAATACCGCTCTCTTGCCCGCTGGCATAGTGAGTGTCGATATAAGTTTGATAAGACATCGGTGCTTCGTCGTAACGGGCCTGACGGTTGTCTGATCGCACTTCGTTTACAAGGTAAACACCGTTAGAAGTCTTTTTGAAATTCGCCGAACCGGTTGTTGAAGGCACAAGATAGCTGAAACCTAACCGGTCATAGCGGCCATCGATGCTTTTTGGAACCTGGTTCAAGCCTGCAAGTGCAGGAACATTTTCATTAATGTTATTTTGGTTGATACCAACAATCTCGCCCTGCGCATTACGTCTGAAAACATTATGGGCCGGGTTATTCGATCCCGGATGTTTTTTCACAAGAACGCGAAGATGCTGTCTAGGCACACCGATGTTACCGTTGTTAGGACGCTGACCATTGGCATCTTCAGTGTTGATAACTAAAAATACGTCAAACTTAGCTTCGATGTCCGGAGTGAAGACTTCGCTTAACTCATTTAAGTAAGGAAACTTAACGCCTTCAGCGCTGATTTCAGTATGCTGTAATTGCTGGATACACTCGTTATAAGCCGCAACGTCATTTTCTTCTTCATCGTCAGACTCGATAAAATGCGCACAGGCATTGTATTCGTTCGCATCAATACGCGGTAACGAAGCTACACCACGCTTTTGCTTTGGTTGATTAGCCACTGCATTCGCTGAAGTCTGCTCAACTTCCGGAACTTCATGAACGGCAACATCAACTGTGTTGTGCATTCTGAAATATGCAATTGTTACGATTCCACAAACGACTACTGCCAACGTTAGATATATGAATTTATTTTTCATAAGTGAATTATCGGCCCGCGCTAGACAGGAATTTAGTTTTTCTCATAGTGAGACACGAGCCATACAAAAATAAGTTTTTTTAGGAGTTTGAAGAATTGCGTTGTATCCTTTTGACATGAAGAAAACCGCCTTTTTAATATTTTTTCTTTCAATGAATGTGTTGGCAGATGTTGCTGAAAACGTAAG
>JAJFMT010000169.1 GCA_020696855.1 Pseudobdellovibrio sp. | reverse complement strand
ACCAATAGTACTGTAATGATAATTAGATTTTTCAAATTTCCCCCAATGCAGACCACGTAGTTTTAACATTTAATGGCCGGCAATAAGAGAGTGCGGGTCCTAATTACTTTTTTACCTATAAATACTATAGTGAGTGACGAATATTGTTAGACACTTTTGGGTGGCAACTGTGATGTAAATCATTGAAATAACTTGGTTAATTTGAAATATTTCGGTTACTTATATTTCTCTGAAACTATCTCAAAGGCCTTGCGGGATTTCTCGTATACCTTCGCAAACGCAGGAGATCTCTTAGAATAACTGAATAACTTCTCAGCCACCCATGGGCTTCGCAAAATATAGAACAAACAAAACGCAATGGCCAATGGCCGCATTGACCACCAGATTTTTTCAGTCATGTCGCCGTTAACCTGCCAGATGAAGATCATCATCAAAATGAAGCTCAGTAAAAATATCGGACGCAGCATATCTTTAACTGCCGACTTTGCAGCGGATTGATTCGCATTTACCGGAGTTGAAAGTTTAATTTGCTTCTCTAATCTGTCAGGTGTTTTTAAAACGATGATTTTTTTATTATACTTCAGACTTAAAATCACCATCGCGATCGCTAAAATAATTTTTAAAGCCAGAATAAAACTGAAAGCATAAATCAAAGCTACAGCTAAAAACGCGTAGTCTTCACTGATACGCTTAACGTAAAACTCTCCGACGCGTACCAGGTCAAATCCGTAAATTAAAAACAATGTCACCAATGGCTGCACAAAAGCCCACAGCGAAAGCAGCACCGCTCCCAGCACTTGCCCCACGATATTCATGCCGATCACAGAAAGACTTAACCAGAATAAAAAACCCTGCATCGCAATCGACAGCATTGGTCCTATTTTTTTACCCGCAGGAGAAAACGATTTTAAAATGGCAGATATACTTGAAATCTCAAACGCGGCAGAGCGCGGAAGCCCGTCCTGATTAACCGCATTGAGTAAAAAGCCCAGTTGATTCAATGAAAGCACATGCCCTGTCAGCGGAATCTTAAAGCCATGCCCCACTGAGCCCAGGCCGATCTCTGTAATCGATAATTGTGCAGCTTTTTTAATTTCTAAATCCGCTTCACCGGTCGAAGCTGGTTTTGCATCTTGCATTTTTAAATGACGACTACTTCTTTTTTAAAAGTAAAACGTAGTCGTGCTCTCCCGACATATCCATTAATCCTATCCATGGTTTAGGATTTTGCAAGTTCAGCTTTCGGCGCACGGTACGGGCTTTGTTCACCACAAAACAGCCCCAGTCTTTGATGCCGGAGTGGTCTTCAGTGTTACAGTTGAATAATAATTTTTTTTCGTCTTCAAGATCTACTGTAAAGTAGGCCATTGAAAACGTTGTGGCGTTTAAGGGGTTTTTTGATTTCAGTTTGTGAATTGGGTTACCCGGCAGCATCGAAGTTGAATAAATTGAAGCTGTTATTACAACGTAAGGTGTTTTTTCTAATTCGAACTTTTCTATTTTTTCGCCTAACTGAAAAATTTCTTCTTTAACTGAGTGCACCTCAGTGACCCCCAGCATTTTCATTTCATCGTTGGTTAGCTGAAGCTCTTTGTCGGCGATGATGGCTTTAAAAGGAGTTTTTTTACCAAGAAGCTCTACCAGCTTTTGCACAACCAGGTGCTGCTCTTTTTTATCGGGCTCAATACCGATCCAGAACTGGTTTGCGTCAAGAAGCTCTAAGTGAAGACGCTTTTCGATCGACTGAACGATCTCGTCTTCACTTACAAAATAGCTTAAAGAGATCTTCGGCAGGGTTCTCGGTGCATCAGACAGCAGCAGATAAACAAAAACGACCATAGAGGCCACAATAACGCCTATAACCCAGAACAAACCCGCATTCGACTTTAAATTCGTTTTCATCAGGCACTAATACCACCTTGCAATTTAATTAAAAAGTGCTAATTTCGGGGCCTAGAGCGAGAGCTCTAAAATGGACCTGATCGATAAGTTTGATTTGCGACAGGTACCGGAGGAAATATGACTGCATCCATTCTATTGATCGGCTCTGGCCGACTTGCAAAGCATCTGGCCCACTGGCACCGGCTTCATCACAACAACACCATCGCACTTAATCACTGGGACAGAAACTTACCCAATTCAGAATTACATAAATGTTTAGAACTTAAACCGATTGTTTGGCTGGCCATTTCAGACGCAGCCATCTCAGGCTTTTACGACACCTACTTAAAAGACCTTGGGTTAAAGACCGTTCACTTCAGCGGAGCCCTTCATCACCCCGACATTCTATCGGCCCTTTTACCATTCACTGTGTGTTATAGCCGGAAACTTTCCGCAAATGTTATGGGCCGAAGTTTTTCGTGAAGCCGGTGACTTAAAAATTCCCGCTTCGGCATTTGAAATCTACATCAGAACTGTTACTGAAAACTTTATTGAGCAAAAATCAGCTGCGCTGACCGGGCCGTTAATCCGCAAAGATCATCAGACGGTGCAAAGCAATTTAACTTCATTAGAAAAAAACAGACTTTTACAAGACGTGTATTCGGCCTTCGCAAAGGAGTATTTGAAATGAAAACCGTATTAGATTTTCAAAAAAAGAAAGTGGCAGGCCAAAAAATCACTATGATTACCTGCTATGACTACACATTTGCAAAAATCATCGGAGAATCACAAGTTGACGCCATCTTAGTCGGAGATTCTTTAGCGCAAATTATGCACGGGCACAGCACAACTTTAAATGCCTCAACGGCATTGATGGCTTTGCACACGTCTGCAGTGGTAAAAGGTGCTGCCGGAAAGTTCGTTGTGGCTGACATGCCATTCTTATCGACGCGTAAAGGTTTAAAATCTTCAATGGATCAGGTTGAAAAACTGATGAAGGCCGGCGCCAACGCGATTAAAATCGAAGGCGCGGATGATCATCTGGAACTCATCAGACACATCGTGAATTCAGGTGTTCCGGTGATGGGGCATTTGGGTTTAACTCCGCAGTCCATTCACCAATTGGGCGGGCCTAAGATTCAGGGCCGTGCAGAATCTGCGGCGCTAAAAATGATGAATGATGCTCTCAATTTAGAAAAGGCCGGCTGCTTCAGTTTAGTGTTGGAATGTGTTCCGGCAAAGTTAGCTGAAGATATTACCGGTAAGTTAGAGATCCCAACGATTGGCATCGGCGCCGGTCACAACACTGACGGGCAGATTCTTGTTCTTCAGGATCTTCTCGGTATGAACAAAGAATTCCGCCCTAAGTTTTTAAAGAAATATTTAAACGGGCACGATCTGATAACAAATGCTTTAAACGCTTATGTTACAGAGACTGAAAACGTCAGCTTCCCCGCAAAGGAGCATGAATATGAGTGATCTTAAAATATTTAATTCTGTTAACGAGTTTATTCAGT
>JAJFMT010000168.1 GCA_020696855.1 Pseudobdellovibrio sp. | reverse complement strand
TTCGACATATCATCCATCAGGTACAGTGAGTTTAAACACTGACGATTTTATCATTCTGAAAAACGCAGCCACACAAGAACGCGTACTTGATCCGGATTTAGATCAATTGGTAGAGCGCCTGGCAAAACGCGGAATTTCTCCTCTGAAAAAAGTAAAACTAATTTCTAACAAAAAAGATTCAGAAGAAAATAAAAAATGGAAATGGTTACTTTCAAAACTCGATGTTAATCACGTCGAATTTTTAACTTTAGACGAATACATCCAACAAAACCGCCCGTTGCGTCCACAGCCAGAACCTGAACGCGCAAACGTGTGGCCGGTACCGAACGCAGCTATCATCCTAACAAAGTCCCAAAGCTGCTTCGTAAACTGGTCCGATGCCGATTGTCTTTAGGTCGTTTTTTTTCTTTAAATAGACTTCATTGCGAAAACGAACTGTCTCAATCTGAAAGTCGAACTTTTAGTCGTTTGTTGAAACCGAATAAATAGAAATTTTTTTGTCATTTCAAAGACTTGCTTACTTTTGGCTGTTATATCCGTGTTTTAGAGTCACGTTAGAACGATATTAAAAGCAATTGAACTGGCTTGTCGATTGCTTATTCAGTGCCTGGGGATAATAAGAAATTTTATTAAAGGGGTAGGCGTGAAATCAAAATTTTCATTTCTGTTTTCTATTGCTCTCATCACAACACTAATGACCTTCTTTCAGAATTGCGGCCGCATGAATTCCACCGGACAGTCATACGAAGCTTCAAGCGAGGACCAGGCTTTGGCTTTCGGTAATCCGGCTTCGACTTCGACTGGGCTAAGCTATACTTTGAATATGCAGGACATGAAGGTGAGGCTCGCAGACAGCACAACTGCCGCTCCGGTTTACGCTCTTAATAATCAGGAAATCATCGAACTTATCGAATCATTTAAAAACGGAAACACTACGGATCTTCAGGATTTTTTAGACCGCCTCACAACTTTAATTGATGAAATTCGCACTTCCAGAACAGCGCCTTCGACAGGCGGGGGCTCGCGCCCTGATTTGGGCGGCTCCGAAAAAGTTCCACCGGCTTTCCCTGCACCAGCTCCCGCACCTGCACCATTGCCTCCGCCGAAAGATCCGGGAGGGATTCGTCCATAAGTGGTGTGTAGAAATGGTAAAGAATTTTCTAACTGGCTTTTTCGATCTTAAATAACACCGAATACATAGCCTTCAACATGTCCGGATCATAGCGCCCAGAAAGTTTGTCTTTCATCATGTTTAAAGCTTCTGAGGGCTTCATTGGCGTGTTGTAAGAACGCTGGGTGGTCATCGCATCGTAAGTGTCGGTTAGCGCTACTAAGCGGCCAAACGGGTGAATCTCATGGCCCGAAATATCCTGCGGGTATCCGCCACCGCTCCATGATTCATGGTGCTCGTAACAGGCAGCTTTAATCGCATCAGAAATGTTTTCGTGCTGATTTAGAATATTTAATCCGTAAGTCGGATGCTGACGCATCTTTTGCCATTCTTCGTCGTTCAACGGGCCTTTTTTGCAAAGGATTTCTAATGGCACGTTTCGTTTTCCGATGTCGTGAAACAAGGAGCTTTGGCCAAGCTCTTCTAAAGTTTTTTTATCAAAGCCCAGTGCTTGCCCTAAACCCAATGAATAAATACTAACGTCGAAAGAGTGATTGTAAGTGTAAAAATCATGGCCTGTAAGGCTGATGAGATTACCGATAGAGTCCGGCGCGTTTTCCATGAAGTCTAAAAGATCAGTGATGATCGGTTTTGATTCTTCGAGCGCTTTTTTTACGTCAGGAGATTCGAAAAGTTCTTCTAAAATGGCAATTGAACTTTCACGCAAGATGGTGGCTTTAACGTTGTTTGAAATGTCGGCCGAGTTCATCGACTTTCTGACGTACTCGCGGTAAATCTGGCGCTGATCATTGTGCACAAAAAAGGACTCGCCGGTGTCTTTGCCGTGAAGGTTATTGATTTTTTCGTCTGTCAGCTTATCGCCCGCATGAAGATAGGTGACTATTTTACCATCAACGAAGAGGTAAATATTGAAAGGTACCTCCATAAAAGGCTGTACCGTGCTGAGTCGAATGCGGAAATATTCAAGCGGTGACATTTTGTTAATTGTACCCCTTTTGTGTGTTTGACGGACCTTTTTTTTTGACATGAAATGACCCTATGGCCCTTCGTCTGGACTCAGAAGCTCAATACATCAAAGGAGTAGGACCAAAGCTCGGTGGAATGTTTGCCAGAAACGGCATTCGCACCGTTTTGGATCTGTTTCAAAATTATCCGCGCGCCTATGAAGATAGACGTGCGGCACGTAATATTGCTTCTCTTAAACCGGAAGATGTTGTGTCGTTAAAAGCGAAAGTCATCAGCGTGTCTTCTTACAATATGGGCCGCTCTTCACGAAAAATTTATGATGTACTGATTCGCGATGCCATTTTTTCGCGTTCCGTACAAAGGCTACTTCGAACGATTTCAAAACGGAAAAGAAGTGCGCGTTGTAGGTAAGGTCACTGACTACCGCGGCCGTCTTGAGTTTCATCATCCTGATCTTCGCGATATCGAACCGGATGAAGATTTAAAAGATGCATTGATCCCAATTTATGTCGAAACGGAAGGTATCAGCTCTGTTAAAATCGCAAAGCTGATTCAGGTTGCTTTTGCCGACATGAAAGAATGGCCGGCCGAAAAGCTGCCGCTCGAAACCGTCAGAAAATACCAATTGATGAATCTGCCTGAGGCCCTTCACAAAATTCACAATCCCGAACCTGAAAAAGGAAACCTGTATAACGAATTCAGGTCAGAAGCCCACAAGCGCTTAATCTTTGAAGAGTTCTTCTGGCTGGAGCTTTTTCTAGCGTCAAAA
>JAJFMT010000017.1 GCA_020696855.1 Pseudobdellovibrio sp. | reverse complement strand
GAAGGCGTAAGCTTGCGATCCAACGTAAGACGAACTTCTTTAACAAACCCAGCTTTGAATTTCTGATTTATAGAGTGCTTGATCGGCTCCAGCATGAATGTCATCTGCTGCATCCAAACTGAGTTTTTCACGCATAGCCAAAGCACCCCGCTGTGATAAGCAATAGGTTCAGAGTTGTCGCCGACTGTTGGCCCCACAACATCTTTCCATGACAGCCAAAGCTTCCACCGCAGATACTGGTCTGAAACCGGGCCCGCTTTGTCCTGCAAAAGATTAACTAGAACTTCAGCGCTTGAGTTGAATTTTAGTTTGAAATCTTTCTCGTTGGATCTCTTCTTGGACATGCTGAAAAATTAGCACAAGCCCTTGCTTTTTTCATCAATAAAGTCTATTTACGGTCCATGCCAAATCAGAGTAAAAAAAATACCATTTCCGTTGTGGGCGCAGGTCTTGCGGGTAGCGAGTGCGCACTTCAGCTGGCGCACAAAGGTTTTAAAGTAGACCTCTATGAAATGCGCGGAGTAAAAGCGACGCCGGCTCATAAAACCGATCAGTGTGCTGAGCTTGTTTGCTCTAACTCATTTGGCAGCCTTTCTGAAGTCTCGGCACCGGGCCAGCTGAAGTGGGAAGCCGAACAGCTAAACTCGTTTATTTTAAAAGCAGCAAAAGATTTTGCCGTACCTGCCGGTCAGGCTCTCGGTATCGACAGAGAAAAATTTGCAAATCGCGTAACGGAGCTTGTCAGCTCTCACCCGAACATCACTCTGAAAAGAGAACTCGTTACATCACTTGAACAAGTGCCGCGGCCCACAGTTGTTGCCACCGGCCCGTTAACCGATGAAGCGTTAGCAGCCGATCTGCAAAAACATTTCGGAAATGATTTTTTATATTTCTTCGATGCGATCGCACCGATTATAGACGCTGACTCTATCAACACAGAAATCGCCTGGAAGGCCGACCGTTACGACAAAGGCACACCTGACTACTGGAACTGTCCTCTTGATAAAGAGCAGTACAATAACTTTATCGCCGAAATCAAAGCCGCAAGAAAAATTGAACCGAAAGATTTTGAAACGACAGAGTTCTTCGAAGGCTGCATGCCGATCGAAGCGATGATTGACCGCGGGGACCAAACACTGCGCTTCGGCCCCATGAAGCCCGTTGGTTTAACGAACCCGAAAACAGGCCGTTACCCATGGGCCGTGGTACAACTGCGCCAGGATAATAAAGAAGGAACGGCCTACAACATCGTTGGCTTTCAGACCAGAATGGCCTACGGCGAACAAACACGCATCTTCCGCATGATTCCCGGATTAGAAAACGCCGAGTTCTTAAAACTTGGCAGCATTCACCGCAACATGTTTATCAACACCCCGAAGCTTTTAAACAAAGATCTTTCAAGCAAAAATGATCCGTGGCTTTTCTTCGCGGGCCAGATAACAGGAGTCGAGGGTTACTTCGAGTCGACTTGCACCGGTTTGCTGGTGGCCAGATTTTTAGAGCAAAAACTGAACGATCAGGTGTTTTCTCCTCCGCCGCGAGACACCGCGATGGGCTCTTTGCTGGAGGCTATCACTGACAGCTTCAAGGAAAACAATTTTCAGCCAACGAACATCAACTTTGGTCTGATACCGCCTTGGCCGGAAGACCTGCGAGACAAAAAAGAAAAAAAGAACCGCCAAATAGCGCGCGCCAAGGAAGCTTTACGCAACTGGATTCTGTGATAGACTGATTTCATGTCAGCCACCGGAGCGATTACCGAATTTTTAAATGAACTTTCAGAGACGGATGGATTAAGCGCCTTAAAAGGAGCTTACAGCAACCGTTCGCCTTTTATTTTTAAAATTGATGGAATCGATCAGCCGGTTAAAGCTTACATCAGTTCATTTGCAGATAAAAAAGTTATCCTCACTCCCGAGCCGGCGAACATCAGTCTGCCTTTAGACAAAGAAACATCGCTTAAATTTTTAGTGGGCACTGAAGTCTTTTTTATTAAAACAGTTTTCAAAAATCACATGAACCGCTTTTGCATCGACATGAACGCAAAAGTTATTCAGTTAAAACGCAGAAAAGAGCCGCGCTTTTTGATTCCGAAAGGCTGGAACCAAAGCGGTGCTATCATTTTGCAAAATGCCACTCAAACTTTAAAGTGCAATGTAATTGATGTATCAAAATCAGGAATTCGCTTTGAAGTTTTAGAACAGGCGAAGATTCCTTTGCACCGTGATGACATCGTAAAAATTAAATTTCAAATTCACAAACGCGGCGAAGTGCAAACAACGGCCATCGTACGTTTTGCTTTAAACCGTCCGAACGCCTCTTCTATTATGGGTCTTGAGTTCGCTAACATTACCGAAGTTCAGAACGAACGCGTAGCCAGTATCGTCAGCGACATCGAGATGTACTTAGCCACTCACAAAGCTTAGCGCAAAAAAAAAAGACCGCTTTTCAGCGGCCTTTTCATTTTCAACTTTTAAAATACTAGCGAAGTTCAGCCTGGGCTTGAAACTGAACTGATAACTGTTCCACTTCCGGTTTGAAGTGCACACGGCAGCGGGCTTCATAAAAATTCTGCGATCCGACTTCAACTTGCGCTTCAGTAGATCCGCCGATTTTTTGCGTATACGTCGCCAGCTCGCCGCATTTAGTACAGATCGCGCGGTGTTTTGTTACATCTTCAGCGATCGCCATCAAAGTAGGAATCGGTTCAAAAGGCTGACCCTTCCAGTCCATATCAAGGCCTGAAACAATCACGCGCAATCCGCGTGCTGCTAAATCTCTGCAAACCTGAACAAGATCCATTGTGAAAAACTGACCTTCATCAAAGGCCACCACTTTTGTTGTATCTAAAAGGTGATCCCAAACATCATGAATGCTCACAAGCGGAGTTGCCGATACCTGATTTTGGTTATGAGACGTCACATTGGTGGCATGGTAGCGGGAATCGATAATTGGCTTAAAAACCTGAACGTTCAGTTTAGCGTACTGCGCCCGTTTAACACGTCTGATTAGCTCTTCTGTTTTACCACTGTACATCGAACCTGCGACGACTTCGATCCATCCGCTCATGTGATTTCCCCCTCTGAAACTACTAAAATGATGATGCGAGTTAGGATGTTTGTCGTGAAAAAAATTTCACGCTACGCAGAATTTTCATAATCAGCTGCCGTTCTATTCACTCTGGCAAATTATTTAGACATTTTAAGGTGACCTCTACGGCCTTTTTATCTAGAGAAAACACCTTGCATGAACGGTTCTAAGTTTTTGATTATTATTATAGCATGTATGTCCTGCACGGTTTCAGGCTTCGGGGAATTCAAATGGACCCCGTCGTCGCGCACAGAATTTACGGTCTATGAGCTGCAAAAATTCGAAGAACACCAAAACGAACGTTTGCCGCTTTATTTAGATCATTTCAAAAAGTACGCAGAAGCTTACCAGGTTCCGTGGCCGTTACTGGCTGCCGTCGCCTATCAGGAATCCAAGTGGGATCACGCTGCCCGTAGCTACACCGGTGTACGCGGCCTCATGCAAATCACCGAACAAACTGCAGAACACATCGGACTTTCAGACCGCACCGACCCGATCGAAAACATTCGTGGCGGAGCATACTACTTAAAGTACTTGTACGACAAAACTTCACCTGAGCTGAGCGCAATGCAACGATGGTCGCTGGCGCTAATTGCGTACAACATCGGTTGGGGCCATTTGCGTGATGCCGGCCGCCTGGCGATTAAATTAAATAAAGACCCATTCGACTGGTCTGACTTAAAAACAGTTTTACCCAAACTGGAAGAAGCCGAATTTCATTCTGAACTGAAGTACGGTTATGCCCGCGGTAATGAGACAGTTGAGTTTGTTGAAAACGTTTTCAACTACTACAACATGCTGGCGCAAAATAACAAACTCGCAAAGCTGTAATACGGGCCCGAATCGAATTACAAAAATAAATTAAGCGGGATCCTGGTGAATCGGTAACGTGATAACGAAGCACGTATTCCTGGATTTATTATCAATTGTCAGAGAGCCGTTATGGCTATCAATAATTCCTTTTGAAATGCTTAACCCCAAGCCCGTGCCTTTTCCGACCGGTTTCGTTGTAAAAAACGGCTGCATAATTTTCTCTTGAACATCGCGCGGAATTCCCGGTCCGCTGTCAGAGATGCGGACTTCCAGCATTTCACCTTTTTTAACGACATCAATCGAAATCCATTTTTCAGGAAGTTCTAAAACAGCATCACAGGCATTGTTCAGTAAATTTAAAATGACCTGCGAAATTTCAGTGGGCCTGCAATCAATGTACAGATTTTTCGGATAGTCGGCTGTTTTCAGGATAATGCCGTTGTAACGAAAGCGTTCGATGCATAAATAAAGCGTGTCTTCAAGAATAGCGCTGACCTGCACTCTGATAAAAGGATCACTCTTTGTATCGCGCGCGAAGTACCGAAGTCCGCGAATGATTTTTGCAATTCTGGCAACTGTGTCTTCAATTTTTTTAAGGCCGTCGTTTACTTTTTCTTTATTCACCGGACTGGCGCTTAACTCGTTTTGAATTTGTGCGACTTTAAGGTTGATAATCGTCAGCGGTGTATTGATTTCATGAGCCATGCCACCGGCCATTTCTCCCAGTGCTGACAGTTTTGAAGTAGAAATCATATTCGCTTTTGCTTCGGCGAGCTCTTCCGTACGCTTTTCAACCAGATCTTCAATTCGTGAAGTGCGGCCGATTATTACCATTAAAAAAGCAGTAAACAGGCCCGAGAACAGCAATCCCGTCGCAAGAACAAACCACGCCTGCCAGGGCCGGTTTTCAAGAAGGGCTGCGTAACTTTTTTTAAAGTTAATTCGCCATTCGCGATTAGCAAAATCAAACTGGTAAATCCAGTGAAGATCCCGGCTTGAAACCGCTTTTGCGCTGAAGTTTTCTGTGCTGAAAAGAATCCTTTCGTTTTCAGGCGCAGAAAGATCTTCAACCTGAAAATTAATTCCTTCCATCGAGTAGCCGATCAGCGTGCTGGACATAAAAGCTTTAAACTGCAGTACCCCCGCAACAACACCTCTGGCATGAGCTTCACGCTCATCCGGCGTTGAGATCGGTTTGTTATTTTCATAGATAGGCAATAAAATAAGTAAACCGAACTGATGCTCAGGGTCCTGCACCAGACGAACTCTGTCAGTGGCCGTCGGTTGTCCCGTGCGGATCGCTTTCAGTGCGGCCTTTTTTCTGTTTTCGTTAGTGAACAAATTAAAACCAAGTGCCATTGAGTTTGTTTCAATGGGTTCAATAAAAACCGGAACAAGATATTCACTCATCTGACGGGCAGGAATCATACGGCCTTCGCTGTCCATCTCTTTTAGTTCTATCCTGTTACCATCCCGTGCAAGCCGGTCTAAAACCGCGGCTTTTTCGCTGTCTTTAAATTTAATATCCCACGAAAGTGCGTGCAGGCCCGGATAACGGCTGAGAGGCCCTTTTACAAACTGACGGAACTCATGCTTTTCAATTTCTTTTGAGCTGGCAAATAGACCCTCGATAGATTTAAGGACTTCGATATAGGCTGCCAGTTGCCGCTCCAGAGCCGTTGAAATGACATTCGATTTGGACTTCAGCTCATTTTCAATTTTTTCTTGCTCCCACTGGCTTACTTTGACGTAAAGGAAGATCGAAAGTGAAAGAACAAAAAGACTCGGCACTAAAATAGAAATGTTTTTTCTCGAAAGCCTGTCGCTTTCGTCAGACATTAATAAAACCAGTAGCGGTGCTACGATCATAACACCGATAGAATCACCGACCCACCAGGTGCCCCACGTGAAAGCAAAACTTGACCACGGCTGTAATCCGAAAAAGCAAAAAGTCGTCACCGCAATAGTTGCCGAAACCGTACAAGCTACCGGTCCGCCGAATACTAAAAACATCATGATCGAGCGCTCTTCATTTAAAGAGTTTGGATGCCCGGCAAAACGTTTTACCAGTCTGGCGCCGGTTAAGGCCTGTAATGCAGAGCCAACCGCCGGTATGAAGGCAGGAAAGAAGATGGACCACGAAATGGAACTGTTTGCGAGCTGTGGAATGATATTAACAAAGAAGGCACCCAGCAGAATTCCGGGCCATACTGCGCCCCCACAAACCAGAATAGCTGCCAATGAAATTCCAGCAGACGGCCAGAATGATGTCGCAAAACCGGGCGGCAGCGAAAGCTGAAGCGCCAGCACGCCGGCTACATAGTACGCCAGCGCGACCGCGAGTATCTTAAAAATCAATGTATGGGTGAATTTCACTAAGACATTGTTAAACTACATTGAGTGAAATTGATACAGAAGAAACCTTATAAACCGGATTTATAAGGTCATTTTCTGGGATATTTACTCAACAGTAACAGACTTCGCCAGATTTCTCGGTTGATCGACATCAAAACCAAGGCTGTCGGCCATATGGTACGCCATTAACTGCAGCGGCACGACCGAAATAATCGGGTTTGTCATCCAGTTGGCTTCAGGTATCGAAAGATAATACTCGCTCATCGATTTCAGTGCGAGATTTTCACCAGAGCCGATTGAAATGATTTTACCGCCACGCGCTTTGGCTTCCTGCAGGTTGCTGATGGTCTTATCGATCAGTTCATCTGTAGGCGCTACAACGACAATCGCCATTTTAGAGTCAATCAACGCTAATGGCCCGTGCTTCATTTCGCCGGCGGCATAACCTTCGGCATGCATGTAAGCGAGCTCTTTTAGCTTAAGCGCACCTTCAAGTGCGATCGGGTAACTGACACCGCGTCCGAGATATAAAAAGCCTTTAAACTCTTTAAGTTTTTTAGCGGCTTCAGAAAAATACTTGTCAAAAGCCAGAACCATTTCAAGCTGGCTTGGAACCGCCAAAAGATTTTTAACACAGGTTTGTTCCGCATCCTTGTTAAGAACGCCGCGGGCTTTAGCGATCTGAACCGCAAGTAAGTTGACCAGAGCCAGTGTGCTTGTAAAAGCTTTCGTACTGGCGACTCCGACTTCAACACCGCTGTTCATATAAAGATGCCCGTGAGCTTCGCGGTCAATAGATGAACGCATCACATTCGTGATTGATAATGTAAGCGCGCCCTTTTCTTTTGCCATGCGAATGGCGGCAAGGGTATCAGCTGTTTCACCGGACTGCGATACTGTTACCAGTAATGTGTTAGCCGGGATCATCGGTTTACGGTAACGGAATTCACTGGCGATATCGATATCAACCGGAATCCGCGCCAGTTGCTCAATTAAATATTTTGCCACATTGGCAGCGTAAAAGCTGGTGCCGCAGGCGACGAACATGACCCGCTCAATTTTCTTTAACACCTCTTCAACCGGGTTTTCAAAACCCACGTTGTTTAAGTTCACTTCAAGAGTCTGCATGTTAATGTGCGGCTGCAATGCCGATGCAACGGCATGAGGCTGTTCGTAAATTTCTTTAAGCATGTAGTGCTTAAAGCCCATTTTTTCTACCTGAGAGGAAGTCCAGTCAAGAGTGATGACCTGTTTTTTGAGAGGTGCACCCAAAGCTGAATAGTATTTGATGCCTTCTTTTTTGATGTGAACTATTTCACGGTCTTCAAGATACACAAAATTTTTGGTGTAGTTCAAAGCCGCTTGTACGTCGCTCACGACAAAATACTCGCTGCTTTTTTCATTGATGCCGACAATCAAAGGTGGTCCGTCTTTAAATGCTACAAGTTCATTAGGAGATTTTTCCCATAAGACCACAACCGAAAAGGCACCAATTAATTTGCTGAGAGTTTTTTGAACCGCCAGCAGTAAGTCTTTTGTAACCTGAATTTCTTCATTGATTAAATGCGCGACCAGTTCCGAGTCCGTGTCAGAGCTGATATGAGCTCCGCGCTCGATCAGCTCTTTTTTAATTTCAAGGTAGTTTTCAATAATTCCGTTGTGAACAATGCTGATCTCGCCGACTTGGTGAGGATGCGCATTCTTTTCTACTGCGGGACCGTGAGTGGCCCAGCGTGTGTGGCCGATGCCGAGGTTACCGTTAAAGTTTTCATTTAAAACTTTATCTTCCAGTTGCTTCAGCTTGCCTTCGGCACGGATACGTTTAGTTTTGCCGTCATGTAAAACAGCAATACCGGCACTGTCGTAACCGCGGTATTCCAGCTTTTTCAAACCTTCAATAATAACCTTTTTAGGATCTTGAGGGCCCAGGTATCCTACTATTCCACACATAGACTACTCCGCCTTTACTGGTTGCTTTTTAAATTTTTGAGCATAGCCTTCTTTGTTCACTTGCGGGCTGCGAGCCAGCGTAAGAGAACCGGCAGGAACATTTTTTGTTACAGTCGTTCCCGAAGCGATGATGGAGTCACTTTCAATTGTGACCGGTGCCACCAACTGTGAATCGCTGCCTACAAATACGCGGTCACCGATGACCGTTTTGTATTTCTTTTTATCAGCAGCATAATTGCATGTAATTGTGCCACAACCGATGTTAACGTCTTCACCAACTTCGGCATCGCCCAGATATGTCAAGTGGCCTGCTTTCGATCTTTTTCCAAAAACGACCTTTTTCATCTCGACAAAATTTCCCACGTGAGCTTCTTCTTCAATTACTGTGCCCGGGCGTAAGCGCGCATATGGTCCCACGCTGGATTTATTTTTGATGATAGTTTGTTCAAGATAACTGCCTGCTTTTATATGCGAGCTGTCGCCCACAATACAGTCAGAAACAAAACAGTTGGACTCAGCGACCACAAAGGCTCCCAGCGCTGTCTGCCCGCGCAGGAAAACGTTAGGGTAAATCACACTGCCCGGGCCGACAATTACCGATTCTTCAACATAAGTCGATTGAGGATCGATAAAAATCACACCCGTTTGCATTAGCTGCTGGGCTTTTCTCATGAAAACTTTTTTAGTGGCTTCAGCCAGTTCAATCTGGCTGTTAACCCCGTGCGCGACATCGGTGTTCTTTGATAACAACGCGTTCACTTTCAGATTGTTTTGAATAGCCAGATCGATCAGATCAGTTAAGTAATATTCTTTATTGGCATTATTATTCTGAATTTGCGGAATATATTTTTTAAGAACATCGGCTTTAACAACGTAAATGCCTGTATTCACTTCTTTGATTTTTAAAGTGTCGGCAGAAGCATCTTTTGCTTCCACGATAGAATGCAGACGGTCGTTTTTACGAACGATACGGCCAAAGCTGCCGGCCTCAGGAAGCTCTACGCTGACAACAGCCAGGTCTAACTGCTGTTCTTTAAAATCAGAAATAAAATTTTTAATGTCCTGGCTGGTAATCAACGGGTGGTCCCCGTTCATGATTACAACATCGGAAGTCAGCGTTGAAAGATCAACTGACTGAACCGCGTTGGCTGTGCCGAGTTGTTTTTCCTGTAAACAAGTTTTAACACCCATCGGTTCCAGCACGCTGTTCACCAAGTTGCTTTGATGCCCGACGACTACACGAATTTCTGTTATTCCGGCCTCGCGGCACGTATGAATAACTCTCGTGATCATAGGTTGCCCTGCTACCGGATGTAAAACTTTAGGAAGTGGACTTTTCATTCTTGTCCCTTGCCCGCCTGCTAGAATAATTGCTGTAAATTCCATGCCGCCATACTAAACAATGACAATGCTGTAAGTCAGTTATTTTTTATAAAAACTGGCAAATTAGACGCTTTCGCTGCACACTGAAAAAGTATGATAAAAGCCATTGCTTTTGACTTAGATGATACCTTACTGGACACGTCGGGACTATTGGCCCCACAATTCGCTTTAGCGACCTTCCAGTTCATGATCAAAAAAGGGCTCAAGCTGTCTGTTGAAGAATGTGAAGAAATGCGGAAAGAGCTTGTCAAAACCATCTCTCACCGCGAAGTATTCGAGCGCCTCGCACATGAGCACGGAACAGCTGAAACCGTTGAAAACCTTCCTGAGATAATCGATCACTTTTATAATCCGGCGCTTCCTCATGACCTGCCCCTTATGCCGGGGGCCAGAGAGAATCTGGATTACCTGAAAGACAAATACTCACTCTATTTGGTTACCGCAGGCGCGCGCACGTCTCAGCTGGCAAAAGCCTTTGCTCTTGGAATCGTAAAAGATTTTAAAAAAGTTATTGTCGTTAACAGCCTGATCAAGCACCGCAAATACGATACATTTTTACAGATCATCAAAGATGAAGAGATTCAGCCTCACGAACTTCTTTGTATCGGGAATTCGCTTGTTTCTGAAATTGCCGACGCATTGGAAATTGGTGCCATTGCCTGCCACTTCGATCATGGTGAATCCCGCGGCCATGTTGAAAATCTTAAAAGGCTTCCGCATTTTTACATCAAGACTCACAAGGAACTCATCGACACATGCAAGCTGTAAGGGCGCGACTTGCAACTCTCGATGCCGAACGCGCCCTGCTTCCATTGCTGGAAGACCAGGACTTCATGGTTTTGTCAGAGCAGCAGCTGGCAACTGAAAACATCCGCAGTGAAATCTTTTTGGTTCACGGCGCTTCAGAAAACATTCAAAAACTTCAGAAGCAGCCGCCAGCAAAAATAAATCAGAGCTTTACTAAAATTATTCTCGTCATGGAAGAAGGCCAGAGCTTCGACTTTCCGGCTTTGCGGCAGTTACGCATTGATCATTTTATTTTCAGAAGCGATTTAAGCTCCGGGTTTTTAAATACCGTCTGGCAAGAGCTTCGCCAAAAAGAACAGGATGAAACATACTTAAGCCTTTCCAGCGAGCTGAATCAGCAATACGAAACACTGAAGAAAGAGCTTGAAGCGAAGCTCAGCGAAAAATCTAAAAACATCATTGAAAGCCGTAAACAGATTTTTGAAATCAATAACCGCGTTGAAGTCTTAAGAAAATCTCTTTACTCCACGACCGAAGTGAAGAGCCTGGCCGAAGCAGAGGCTTCACTGAACGATTTACTCGTAAAATTCGGCATGATCACCTGGTTTAAAATCCTTCGCCATGATGAATTCGAAAAATTCGATGCTGATATTAAGCAGCAGTTTGATTCAACGACTTACAGTTCAAAAATTACAATCGGTGATGAGCTCTTTCATTTGTATTTCTTTAAAGGTGATAAGCGCGTCTTCAGAAAGAACGACACGAATTACTTTAATAAGCTGACCGAGGCGTTAGAGATTAATTTAAACCGCTACAACAATTTATTGTCACTTCAGAAGAATGAACGCCTTTTTGACCTGGCTTTTCACTCGTCACCCCACCCGATTATTATTATCGACAAAGGCTACAACGTTTATCAGGCCAACCTGGCAGCAGAAAAGCACAGCGAAGAAGGCGAGAACCTGAAGTGCCACCAGTTGTTATTCGGCAGTAATAAGCCTTGCCCGGGATGTCATCTGGGCACCCGCTTTGAAATTCAGAAAGACATAAAAACGTACGCTGTACAATCCAATAAGTTTTCAAATTCACTCGATACCGAAAATAATTACTGGATTCATTTATACGAAGATATTTCAGAGCAGAAAGCTCTTGAAACGAAGTTTCAGCAGACTGCAAAACTTTCTGAAGTGGGCCTGATTTCAAGTTCGATCGCGCATGAGCTGAATAACCCGCTGGGCGGAATTCTATCGTATCTTCAGATTATGAAGATGGAGCTTCCGAACACTCACCCTTTTCAGCAAGACATTGAGGTTCTGACCGAAGCGGCTTTACGAATGAAAAAGCACATTGAAGATTTATTATTCTTCTCGCGAAAAGAAGATGTCATAAAACTCGAAAAAGTAAATCTGACAGATATTTTTGAAAAGAATCTTGATTTACTGCAAATGCAGTTAAAGAAGGAACACCTGGTGGTTTCTTTTACCCAGGAGCAGCCGCTCCTGCATGAGATTTCGGTACTGCACTTCAGAAATCTCATTCATTTAGTATTTCAGTTCCTGCTTCATAAGCTTCGCTTAAAACGGCAAAACAAATCGAACTTTAGCGGCGTGGTCGAGGTTAAAATTTCCCAGGACCCAGGCAACTCTTACCTGAGCTTTAACAGCAATCTTGGCCCCCACGACCTGCGCATGAATTCCAATGACTTAAGTCTTATTACCCTTGAAAAAAGCGTTTTAGACCAGGGATTTCAGCTTGTTATAACCGAGCCTCAGCCAGGCTGGATGCAGGTTTTGATCAAGTTGCCCAATAAATATTAAATTTAATTTTAACCTCTAAAAGTCCTGAAATCGTCTTACTGATGCAGATTTTTTGACACCTACGTCAAAATTTGAATTACTCTTATTAAAACGGACGCCACTGGAACTTACCATGGAAGGAAAGCTTCATGAAGCAAACTCGAGTACTCATTTTAGATGACGAATCCACATTACGCACAGCTCTCTTCAGATTACTCGACCGCAAAGGTTACCAGGTCGTTACCGCACAAAGATTAGATGAAGCCAGAAGCTTCATGTCTCCTGACAAACCATTTGATTTAGCTATCGTTGATATGAACTTACCGGATGGTAATGGTTTGGATTTAATTTCTGAAATTAAAGCTGTTTCTCCGGGTACGCAGGTTATTGTGTTAACCGGCTTTGCCACTATTGATACAGCTATCCAAGCCACTCAAAAGGGCGCATACCACTTTTTAACTAAGCCATTTAACGTTGAAGAGCTAATGAGTTTATTAGACAAAGCTTTAACTCATAAAACTCTTGAACAGGAAAATAAGCAGCTACGCAGTGAGCTGGGCTCTCGTTATCAGTTCAATCAGATCATCGGCGAAAGCGAAGGCATTAAAAATTGTCTTTCGTTAGTTGAGCGCGTTGCTGAAACGGATTCGACTGTTTTAGTCACAGGTGAATCAGGAACAGGTAAAGAATTAATTGCCCGCGCGATTCATTACAATTCTCACCGTTCAAAGGCACCGTTTGTTGCTATCAACTGCGGCGCAATCCCTTCAGAACTTTTAGAGAGCGAATTATTCGGCCACGTTAAAGGCGCTTTCACCGGCGCAGTAGCAAACCGTATCGGCCGCTTTGAAATGGCTGATGAAGGAACATTATTTTTAGACGAAATAGGCGATCTTGACCCGAGTATGCAAGTTAAGATTTTAAGAGCGCTCCAAGAAAGAGTGTTCGAGCCGGTTGGGGCTACGAAGTCTGTGCAAGTGAATGTGCGCGTGATCGCGGCTACCAATATTGACCTTGAGAAAGCGGTAAAAGAGGGTCGGTTCAGAGAAGATCTTTACTACCGCTTGAACGTAATCCCGATTCAGATCCCTGCCCTACGTGAAAGAAAGACCGATATTCCTATTTTACTGAATCACTTCTTAAACCAGTACAATAAAAACAAAACGAAAGTTTTGACCGGATTTTCTACCGACGCTTTAAAATGCCTCGTGAACTACACATGGCCGGGCAATATCCGTGAACTTGAAAATTTAATTGAACGCTTAAGTATTTTAAAAGGCTTCGGAAGCGTTGAAGTGAATGATCTTCCTGCCAAGTACCGTTCGACTGCAGCTAACTTTGCCGAAACAGGAATGGTTGAGATTCCGGAAGCGGGTTTGGATTTTAATTCCGCTGTTGATCAATTTGAAAACGCTTTGATTCTTAAAGCGCTTGAGAAAACAGGCTGGAACAAAAACCAGGCGGCACTTTTACTTCGCTTAAACCGCACGACGCTGGTTGAAAAAATGAAGAAAAAAGGCCTTAAATCAAACGAACCTGAACTTGATCTGTAATTGTTAATTTCGGAAGAATAGTCCGGTCCGGACTATTCGCAAATACCTTTAATATCAAACTGGTCTGCTGTCCGCTGTCTTGAATAGCGGACTTCATATAATTCGTTTCCAGCTATGCAGCTGTAAAAATGATAAGTCATCATTCCCCATTCATCGTTTCCCGAACAGGCTGAAACCACGCGCTCGCTTGTAACGGGGAACTCAAGAAAGAAATATTCACCCCCGGGAACGGGCTTAACCTCCCCTTTTATATTCACTCTTGATGCGCAGGAGTTCTCGGAAGCCGCCTGACCGGCAGCGGGGGCCATATTGTTTTCAAAATCCTGATTTAAATTCGCTCTTCTGTTAGCTACATAAGTCTGCAAATCATTTTGATTTTCAAATTTATATTTAATCACCTTAATTAACGAGGCGTCATCGAATGTGATCTGATACTGATTGTCTTTAATCTTCTTCAGCCTTGAATCGGAAGCGATATTTTTAAATTTGATCTCAAAATCTTCTCTGGAAGGGGCCGCCAAATGCGCACATCCGAAGAAACTTACACAAAAAAGTAAACTAAAGAGTCCAGCAAAAACGATTTTCATAATTTGGCGCCGCCGTTCCTAAAGAGCTGGAAACGGCTTTCATGAAGTAGCCCTTTTTTCCTTCTTGCTCACACATGATTTCAAAGTTTTCTATAAATACGACTGCAAAGGTTTTATTATCAGGCCCGATTATAAAGACCGGCAACTTGGTTTTTACCGATTCTTCTGCCAGAAGCGGCTTGATCTCATCCAGCGTTCCCTGAAAGAGAAATTTAGAAATTTCATGGTCAATTTGCTTTGCCAGCTTCGTCACTGGCGGAAGTTCTTTTCTGATTAACTCAGGCAGTTTGTCATAAGTGACTTCACGGAATTTAATCCGTTCAGAGTAATGCGTCTCTTTTTTAGTGCGGGCCTTTTCGCCCTGAAAAAGCGACAGCTCCATTACTTCTGAAAATACGTAGCCTCTTTCAGGAACTATCCGGTGGCAGGCGGCGCAGGCGGCTGATTGTACAGCCTGATCTTCAGGATAGATCTTTCCGCTTTTATCAAAAAGAGCATAACCCCAGCCATCGGTTGATTCGAACTTCTTTTTTTCACGCACCATGAACTGATAACGGCGCGCACTTCCCGGCACGGCAGAGCTGGGAAAGGCTTTGTCTTCAACGGTTTTAATTCCGATTTTTGCAAAAACGGAACCTTCCGGGTAATCCTTGCTGCCTTTCAGTAAATGTTCAAAGGCCAGATCATTGGCGTAAGTCAGGCGCATCTCGCCGGTGTCTTTGCGGTATCTAACGGTTACGAGCTTCCACTTTTTTTCGAAATCAAGGTAATCGGAAAATTTGATTCCGTTCATTTCGTCGAATTTATAAAGTTTATCGGTAGGTTTTTCTTCAGCAGAATTGGAAACGCTGAACGGTAAAAGGATCATCGAAGTCAGCATCAACAGCTTGAACTTATTCATGTCACTATCTAAGCACACCTTAGCTGAAATAAAAAGGTGTTAGTCTGCCTTAGCCGCCTACCATCTTCTTTAAGGTGCTTACGTATTCAGAAAACTTTTTCTTACCTTCTTTTGAGACACTGTAAGTCGTTTTTGGTTTGTTATCGACGAAGGATTTTTCCATCTCGACATAGCCGCTTTCAACCAGAAGTTTCATGTGTGTACTCATGTGGCCGTCGGTCAGCTCTAAAACCTTCTTCAGTGTAGTAAAATCAGAAGCACCGACGTTGATAAGGTACGCCATTATCTTCGTGCGGACAGGCTGATGGATCGTTTGATCAAGGTCGGGAATTTTCATACTAGAGCTTGTTCCTTTTTAAGAAACAAGCCCATTGCGAAGTAACTAAGACCGTTGTAGACAACCATATACGCCCATAAATAAGGAATCTGCATCTGACTTAAGTAAATGTAGATAAGACCAAGCCCGATGTAACTGTAGGCAATGTAGGTGACTGCCGGAATAGAAAAACGGCCGAACACACACCACATAAGCCCCAAAAGAACAAATACCACCGGGTGAATGAGTTCGAATTTTCCGACCATCGCAAATGCGATCATCGTTCCGAAGATGCCCACCATGAACGGAAATTTAAGACTGAAAGCTTTTTTGATCAGAGGATGCAAATCGGCAGAGTCTTTCTTTTTATACGGAAGAAATCTTCCAATCAGGCTGAAAAGCCCCCAGTAAAAAACGATATGCATGATCATCACGACCACACTGTTCATTTCGTAACCGAACGTCAGACCCTTCGTGGAAATCTCAAGGAGCGGTATCAGAGAGATCAACGCTCCCATGACCATCATTCTTTCTCCAGAGAAAAGTGCGCGGTTACTGCTTTCCATAATACTGTGAATTTCATTAATTTTATTAAGTGCTTCTTGCTGGTCCATTACGACCCCCTTTTAAATAGTACTATTAAATAAATAGTACTATTTGTCAACTAGCAATTGGTGGAACTTCGGGATTTCAAAAAGTTCTGTTGTTTCAAATGCTTACTGTCGGTAGCTTGCCAGATTAGAATAACGGCTTAGGAAGCTGAATCAGCACAAAGTACGACTTCGGATCGGCCTTGGTTTCGTATCTTTGGTTTTGCTTATCGAAGTTACCTGTCAGCCCGAAGTCGTTATCAACAATCAATGCCACTGTGCTGTTATCAACAACGGTAATGCCTTCGATTTTTTCAAAGTTCTGCAGGCCTACAGAATTCAAATTCAGAAGAAACTCTTTTTTTAATTCTCCGCCCGGGCCGGCACTGCCCAGATCCACCAGATAAAGATTTCTGACGCCTTTTTCTGTGCCTGCTTTCCCGTTTTGTTCAATGACGACAAACTTCTGACCGCTAACGATAGCGATGTCTCCGATTTTATCGGCGCGGTCAGCATCAACAGGGTACAGATATTCTGCGACCGTAGTTTCATTGTGCCAGTCAAACTGTACCAAACGAACGTGCTCTTCACCCTCAAGCGGGCTTTGCAGCATCAGATAAGCGTACTGAGTATCGCAGGCTAAACCTTCAATGCCGCGATTCAATCTGCGCTTAAGAAAGCTCACCGGCAAACCTTTTCCGGGAGTCCACTGCTTTTCTAAAACTAAATTTTTATCAAACATGTAAAGCGCCGGCGCGTATTCGTCAGAGACAAATTTATATTCAGCCACCTGACAGAAACCTTCAGAGTCCGCACCGATTTCATCGGTATCCAAAAGTTCTAAATCCGTATCAACTGCGGCTTCCATCTGCTGCCCTTCGGCAGCTTTCGGCGGTAACCCAGTAAACGGATCGCCGTCTTCATCTTTAAGCGGAACTTTATTCAGCACTGTTAGTTTTTTCGTGTCAGAGTTGTAACTGAACTCTACAACTGTCGGCGCAAATTCCGGAATCAAAAAAGGCCGCGCTTTTATTTTTTTTCCTTTGATTGTAACATCTGTTTCGCCGGCGTTGGCGCCTCTGTCAGTTACTGTTTTGAAAGTAAAAATATTGTTTTCGCGTTCAACAAATTGCAGAGCACTGAATCCGCCAAGACGTACGCCTTCCTGATTGTCGGTAAAACCAATTAGTGGAACTTCATCAAAAGAAGCGATTTCAGAAACGGGAGCGCTTCTGATTTTAGTAATTGAGGTACAACCCATCAAAAAAACGGCTGGCAGAATGGCGAAATAGGATTTATGCATACAGGCATTATGGCCAGCACTAAACAGATTGGCCAGTAATTTATAGATGCCTGTTAAGCCTATTGGTTATTAAGTAAAAACGTTCGGCCTTTATCCAGTTTTAAAAAAATCGAAAAACAGGCTGTTGATTTTAAATAATTTACATATTATATACATATATAAGTCATATGTAAATTAACAACATCATGAGAGGGGTCTACATGAGAGCACTAATTAGTTCAAGAGGGTTTGTTTCTAAAAAATTTAATCATTTCGACAAGTTAATAGTTGTCGTTTGGTTCACCCAATTGCTAATTAGCTTCGTGGTGGCCTTGAGTTAGTGAGTCCCGGACCTTTGGTCCCTTGTCTTGAGCTGCATTAAGTTCAAACTCACATCGCCTCTCCCACTAAAACAGAAGAATAAGAAAACATTCTATGTTTAACAGTCGCATGATAGTTTGAACCCTTCAATGAAAGCACTGCTGATAGATCACGATGATTCCTTTACCTACAATTTAAGAAACTGGTTAAGCCCAGCTTTTTCGGTTGAAGTGAGGAGTCATCGCGATCTGGAAGTAGGGTCCCAAAATAGAATAAATTTTGAGTCCTTCAATCTTATTGTCCTTTCACCTGGACCGAAATCTCCGAACGATTATCCACATGTAAAAAACTTCATTCAGAATTTAACGCCTTCAAAAAAGGTTTTTGGTGTTTGTCTTGGAATGCAAATCTTAAATGAACTGGCAGGCGGAAGTGTTTTGCCTTACACGCCACCTCTGCACGGAAAGAAATCGAGACTTTCGGTTTTGCACCCGCAGTATTCTAAGTTTAATGGTTTGCAGATTGCCCGTTATCATTCGTTACAGTGCAAGGTTTCTGAAACTTCTGAGTTTGAAGTCGTTGCTGTTTCTGACAACGACAATTTACCGATGCTGGTGCAGCACAGCTTTCGTAACTGGCTGGCTGTGCAGTTTCACCCGGAATCTTTTTTGACAGAAAAACCGGAATTATTTCTTGAACACCTGAAGAGCTGGTGCCGGCAATGAAAAAACTTTTTTGCTTTTACAAGAATTCTGAATTCCTGGCCAGTGACGATTATACTGTTTGCACTCATTCAGATGAGTCCGGCGGGCTTCATTCCTTTTTGGCGCAAGTTCAAAAACGCTATCCGTCGCAAATGAAGGTGTTACAAATTAACTTTGAAGCGCAGACGAAAAATTTTTCCGGCCAGATACCGCTTTATCCCTGCAATGCCGCCACGGTCTTTGTTTTAAATACTTTCGAAATTGTCAGTGAAGCAGCCGTCCTAAATGAGATGGCCAGCGCCGGCCACAGTGAGTTTCAGTTTCAGTCGCTCGAATTAAAATCTTCTTTTATCGAAAAAGTTAATATTATCAAAAAAGAAATCGCAGCCGGGCGCCTTTACCAGGCGAATATAACCGCACCGCTCAAAGCTGTGTGCACCGGCACCGCCGAATCTGTTTTTAAACAATTTTCGTCTTCGTTGAGCGGTCAGTACAAAGCATTATTACCTTTAAGCGACACCACAACTGTAGTGAGCTTTTCTCCTGAATTGTTTCTGCAAAAAGAAAATTCGGTGCTGATAACCCGGCCTATTAAAGGCAGTCTTAGAAGTGACCGTAACTTTGAACAAGATCTCATTTCTGATTCCAAAGAAGATGCAGAGCTTTCGATGATCGTCGACTTGCTCCGCAATGATTTAAACCGCATTGAAAACGCGCCCGAAAATGCCTTATCAAAAGCTAAGGTTACAAAGCACCGCGCCGCTTTACAGCTGGGATACATTCAGCACACTTATTCTGAAATAGAAGTTGAAACCGACAAGTCGCTCCCGGAAATTCTGGATTGCGTTTTGCCCGGCGGCTCTATCTCGGGCTGCCCGAAACTTGAAAGTTTAATATTGATTTCTGAACTGGAAACATACAAACGGCAAGTCTATACAGGAACCATCGGCTGGTGGATGGGCAGCGAATTTTGTCTGAACTTGGCCATTCGCACATTTATCAAACATGATAATTCACTTTACTATCATGCCGGTTGCGGAATTGTTTATGATTCTGATGCCGAAAAAGAATGGTCCGAATTCATTTTGAAAACAGGAAGAATAAATGCCAGCTTTTAATAAAATTCTGGACACTTTTCTTTATAAAAACGGCGAAATTTATTTGCGCGAGTTTCACGCGGACCGCGTTTTTGAAACTTACCGTCATCTGAATTCGAAAGTCAGCCGTGAAGACATTGGTACTATTTACGACAGTCTCACGAAACAGCTGAACACTGAAGTAAAGAGCGAATGCCTTGTGCGTGTACTGTTTGATCCGGTCCGTCCGCACAAACACACTGTTGAAATAAAAGATCTTGAGCCGGTTGCAACCCCCGTTAAGCTGATGATCTCTGAAGCCGAAGATATGGTCAGCGAAGCTTCTCAGTACAAATTTGCAGACAGGCCGCAGTGGGAGGCGCTGCTGGCGTCAAAGCCCGAGGGTTGTGACGACGTGGTACTGGTCAGAAACGGTCTGCTTGTTGAAACCAGCCGCTTTAATTTGTTTTTGCACGACACTGAAAAAAATCTAATTTACACCCCCACACTGAGCACAGGATGCATTAACGGAGTCTTACGAAGATTTGCTCTGCGCGATGGCGTTCTAACGGTACCGGATCACGGCGAAGTCAAAGTCATCGAAAAGGATTTTTCTGTTGAAGACTTAGGGGAAAATAATCTTTTCGCCGGGAATTCGGTTCGCGGATTATTGCCGGCAAAAATTCTTTAAAATAAAAAGAACGATATCTAAACGGTAGAAAAATTGCCGTTCGGCTGAAGGCTGCCTAGATTCATCGACGGATGAAACGGTTTGTACTTCGCACTGACAGCCGCGTGAACACGGTTTGCCAATGTTGTTCTATCTTCATCTGCACCCGGATATATCAGAGGTAAAAACTCAATTTCGCAGGCAACGGAATCCAGCTTCATCGACTTCCAGATCGCAGAAAAAAACGAATTATCTCCGTACCAGCAAAGAGAATCGCGGTGCTCATAAAGAACAGGGCCGTCGTTAACTTTCGCAAAGTTAAAAACAAACGGTCGGATCGGCTTTCCGGCAAGGCCCGCAGCTGTCATTAGAGTTTTCTTAAACGGCAGAACCTGTTCGCCGTTTGAAGCGACTGACTCAGCGTAAAGAACAACCCGGAATTCCTGTTTTAATACGTCAATCAAACCTTTTAATTCCTGCTGAATACCCATTCTGTTTTTGCGGTCGACATAAGCGCAACCGCCCATCTCTGAAATTTGCCCCAGCACCGGCGTGTTTTTCATCTCGAGCGAGGTAATGAAAACCGCATCGCGAATGGCCTGCAGGCTGACAATATCAATAAAACCAATGTGATTACCGACCAAAAGCGAACACTCGTCTTCAGGAATCGGATTATTGCAAATGACTTCAACGCGAAAAGCTTTAACACAAAGTCTTGCGGTATTACGGCCGTTTAAGATTAATCTTTTACGCTGCAATAAAGGGTCGCTGGTGGTCATGCGAATCCACATCGCTCTGAGACCGAACATAGTGATAACGATCAAAAATCTGAAAAGTCTGAACGCGGCCCGCAGATTTAAAAACAACTCGTTAAAAAAATTCATTCTCTTTAGTCTAAAATTAAAGAAGCCGCTTTGTACAGTCTGTCTAATATACTTTCCCACATTTCTCCTGTGTGGGCAGACGATTGTATAAAGCACATAGCATCGGGTTTACGGTCACTCACCGACCTAAGTTGTGCGTAAAGCTCTCTGGCGGCCTGTTCGGGCTTTGAAGACAAATTCAATATCAGAAGTTTTGTCAAATCAGATTTAGGTTTAATGATTTTTACGCCTTCAACTTCATCGGGCATCGAAGCCAAACGCTCTTTCAGTTTTTGGCTGATCTCGGCCATCGTGAGGCGCGGGTTTTTGCAAATTACAAGCGGCACTGATGGCATATAATGGTGCTTCATCCGGCCCGGAGCTTCACTTTTACCCGTTACTTCGACCCACTGATAAGAAATATTTTTCTCTTTAAGTAATTGATCTATGTCACTTTGCAGAACAGCACCTTTACGTAACATCGAAAGCTCAAAAGAAGACCCGTTTTGCTTTACACCGACCACACTGGATTCAATTCCGATGTCTGAGGCACTGCCTTCGATGACAAACAGTGAGTCGCCGAATTCTCTTCTGACATGAGCAGCGGTAGTCGGGCTTGTTCGACCGAATTTATTTGCGCTTGGCGCGGCTAAAGGAGCACCAGCCGCTTCAAGCAGAGCCTGCGCTACGGGGTGCTTCGGCCAGCGAAGCCCGACAGACGGCAGACCGGAAGTAATCAGGTCAGAGATCTCAGAGGTTTTCGGAACAACAAGCGTCAGCGGCCCCGGCCAAAAACGTTCGGCCAGAAGCTGGCAGCATTCGTTCCAGTCTTTAGAGTATTTTTTTGCGGCTTCAATTGAGTTTACATGAACAATCAGCGGATCAAAAAAAGGACGCTCTTTAACAGCGAAGACTTTTTTAAGGGCTTCTTCTGAATCAATACGCGCAGCCAGGCCATAAACTGTTTCTGTCGGCATACCGACAACGTCACCCGCAGCCAAAAGTTCTGCTGCACGTGTGATTTGACCTTGAATGTCTGAAGATATTTTTTCAGTGCTCACTTGGGCTTAAATTATAGAGCTATAGGCAAAAAGTCACGCGATTCAAAACACCGGCTAAGAAGAACGGATCAGATCCATCGGGTTCAGGCGTTTCAAAGGCCGCAGGCCCGAGTAAAGAACGAAACCACAGACCGGAAACAAAATGGTAATCAGCAATACAAGATACTGGCCGTCAAATTCTGTACCGATCTTAAAGAAGTAACTGATCAGCACCCACGCCATGGCCAGGCCCAATAAAACTCCGAAAAGGACAGAGCCGGTCAGCAGAACCAAAAATTGCAGACTGACTATTTTAAACACCTCGCCGGATGGGGCACCCATAATCTGCAGAAGATTCATTTCATAAAGTCGCTCTTTAACCTGAGTGTTCAAAAGTACGATGAACACAAAAAGCCCCACAATAACAGCCAGCCATGCCATCAACTGAAGACCCAGTGCCATTTGATCGACGTACTTCAAAGATTTTTCTACGGTTCTGTTGATATCAATAATTGAAACATTTCTGTAACCATCGGCCACCTGGCTTTGAAAGTTTTTAATGTTCGAAGTGTTGGCTTTTTTTACCGAAGTTAAAAACATCTGCGGCGCTTCTTCTAAAACACCTTGCGGAAACAAAATGAAAAAATTCGGCTGAAAGCTGGTCCACTTAACTTTTCTGAGGCTTGTCACTTTGGCTTTAATTTCAAGGCCCTGTACATCGAACGTCATAACGTCACCGATTTTGATTTTCATCCGGTCAGCATAATCAGTTTCAAGCGAAATTTCCGGCAGGCCGCTTTCTTTCTCATAGATTCCGTTGAACTCTCCCCGCACCAGCACTTCTGAATCCTGAAGTGAAGATCTGTAAGTTAAGTTAACGCCGCGGTTTCTGAAGCGGGCTTCCTGGTCTTCTTCACGCGTTTGCAATTGCCCTTCTACAATGGTGCGCTCGTATTTTTCTTCGTTGATTTTCAAAATCCGCGATCTGACAAGCGGGCTGTAAAACAAATCCTGCCCCAGAATATTTTGTGCCAGTTGCTGAATACCCGCGGTCTGCTCCGGCTGCACATCGAATAAAAATAAACTCGGAATCAGGCTCTGATTTTCAGGGCGCACTTCATTGACAATCGACGTTTTAATGTGCGGAAGCAGGCTCAGCACCATGGTGGCCAGACTCATCGTCGTAAACACCAGCGCCGCTGACGCCGGCTTACGGGTCAGGCCTTTTACCGCGTACTTTAAATCCCAGCTGAGATTCACGCTGAATTTTTCAAGCAAAAATAAAAGAAGCTGCGTCAGATAACGGAAAACGATGATAAGCCCCACGACAGAGCCCGTAAATAAGCTTGCCACTTTGAGAGAGTGACTTTGCCAGACCGCCAGCGACCAAAAAACCGCAACTGAAAACAAAAGCCAAAGCCTGTGAGCCCAAGTTGTGGGACCCTCAAGTTTGATACTTTGTAAAAGCATCAGTGGACGCAAATCAACGATCTGGATGATCTGCGGCACTACCATTAAAAACGGGCCGAGCAGCGATATCGACAACGTGATGATGGTTGCTTGCGCGCTGAAAACCAAATTAAGCGGCAAATTAAATGTATCGATCAAAAGTTTTTGGCAGACCGGCAAAAGCGCCAGCACTACAAGGTAACTCAGCACGCAGGCCATGAAAGAAACAATAAAATTCTGCACAAGGTAAAGAACCACAATTTTCGTGTTACTGAGACCCAGGGTTTTATATATCGCAATCGTTTTACGTTTATTCAGAAATGTCCACTGCAGTAAATAAGTTCCGCAAAGAAACGAAAGACCCAGCGCCACAAGGGCCACTAGCCCGAGGTAATCGACAAAATATTTTAAAACCCGGTTAGAATCAGAAGCGCTGTCTTCGGTTGTTTGAATACGCACGGAAGGATCTGTAACCACATTGAAAAGTTCTTTTTTTATCGGTTCAGTGTCGGTGCCGGCAGGCAGTTTGTAGTTCCATTCTTCGTTGAAGGTGCTGCCCATCTTTAAAAGATTCGTATCGGCAAAATACCGCTGCGATATCATCACAATCGGGGCAAAGCCCAGGCCCTGAAACAACCGCGTCGGGTCTTCTTCAATAGTGCCGGCGAATTTAAACTGCTTATCGCCAATGGCAATCATTTGCCCGTCTTCTAAACGAAGATTCTCTTTCACTTCAGGATCGGCCCATATCAGCGGCGACTCATCGGTAAAATCGCGGCCACTGAGTTTAAATTTACCGTAAAGCGGAAAGTGCGAGTCGAAGACGCCGACGGTTACTAACCGCGTGTCTTCACCGTTACGAAGCATTGTTGAAAGCCAGAACTGCTGTGTTTTCGCTTCATACTTAAATTTTGATTCCCACCTTAAGCGCTCTTCTTCACTGAAGGCCCTTCTGGCGTTAATCGAAATATCGCCGCCTAATACCGTCTGCGCTTTTTCTTCGGACTGCAAAGTCAGGCTGTGCTGAAAAATCTGCAGAATAAAAAAACCGATCAATCCTAACGTTAAATTAAGAATTAAAAAGACAGAGCTGCTTTTGAAGCGAACCAGTTCTAACCAGGCTAAGCGAAAAAGCTTCGGAAGTTTCATTTATTCAAAACGCCCGTTTTTCAATGTAAAAATGCGGTCACAGCGTGCGGCCAGCTCTCGGTCATGTGTAACCAGAACGGTTGTTGTTTTTGTAGCGCGAACCTGTTCGAAAAATAAATTCATGACTCGCTGGCCGGTTTCGGTGTCGAGGTTTCCTGAAGGCTCGTCGGCCAAAAGCAGACTGGGCTTTGTAATCAGGCCCCGGGCTAAAGCCAAACGCTGGCACTCGCCGCCGCTGAGCTCTCCCGGCTTGTGGTGACCGCGGTGAGATAACCCTACTGCAGTAAGCGCCGCTGTGATTTCAGTTTCAGTAAACGGCCGGTTCAGTATCTCGAGCGGCAAGGCGATGTTTTCAAATGCGGTCAGGTGCGGAACCAGGTGAAACTGCTGAAAAACAAAGGCCATGTTCTGCGCCCGGAAGTTTGTCATTTCTGCTGTGGTTAAATTTTTTATTGAGTGACCGTTAACTGAAATATCGCCTTCATCAAATTTATCAAGGCCTGCAACCAGGCTTAAAAAAGTTGATTTCCCGCTGCCTGATGCGCCGACAACTGCAACCACTTCTGAAGTGTCCACTTGCATATTGAGATTATTAAGGATGGTTAGTTTTTCCTGGCCTTGGCGGTAGGATTTTCTTAAAGCGGTAATTTCAAGTTTCATAACTTTGGTAACACCTGTTTTAAATATTTATAAATATTGTCTGCAATGATCTTGTGGCCTTTTTCATTCGGGTGAATGGCATCAGCCTGATTCAGCTTCGGATTCCCTGCAACGTCATCAAGTAAAAATGGCCCCAGCTTTACTTTGTATTTTTTTGCAAGGCGCGGGTATACGGCTGCAAAATTTTTTGCGTAGTCTTTCCCGTAGTTCGGCGGCACGTGAAGCTGGCCTAAAATAATTTTAATTTTATTTTCTGAGGCCCACTTCAAAGCTTCGCTCAGATTCTTTTCGGTCTCTTCGACTTTTAAACCGCGAAGGCCGTCATTACTGCCCATTAAAATAAAAACCGCGTCGGGCTTGTCTTTGCTGATCCATTTTAAGCGGCTTAAGGTGGAAGCGCTGGTCGACCCGCTGGATCCTGATGCTGAAATCTCCCATTCAGATTTATCAGCTTTGAATTTTTGCTGAATGATTTGCGGAAATGCCGCTTCTTGCGCGACCCCGTAACCTTCGGTCAGTGAATCACCCAAAAAAATCATACGTTTCGCAAAAACAGTCGTCGCAAACAGGTTTAGCAAAAGAAAAGATATAAGGCGTTTCATGCCCGGCAGTCTAATCGGATTCAAGCCATTCGCCAACGTTATCTCTGCGAATGAAAACCTGATGATTTTAGACTCAAAAATTCGGCCTTCCTTAGCATATTTCATAGTACGAAATCCTATTTATTGAGCATTATAGGAGATTTTTAGCTTACAAATGTCAAGATTGTGGGAGGACGAAGAATATTATTGCCTAAAACAGGGGTTCATTTAAGTATGCGCAGGTTTGAAAAATCAATTGGGAGAATTATGAAATTAGGCTTCGCCTTTTTAGTGCTGATAACGGCTTTTGCGGCATCAGCGTCGGAATCTGCGCCTTCAGTGAACGGATTATCATGTTCTGTCAGCGGAAACGATATCGTGAATCTTTCAGATCTGAGCGCAAGATTTGTGGGAACAGCAAGCCCGGTTACGTTGACGGCCATTATGAAAGAAGACGATGGCGATGGCACTTACATGACGTATGTGAAGTTAAACATCACTTACCGTCCGCAGGATTCAGTGCCGGTAGCACTGACAACAGTGACGTCTTTCAGTGATGTTCTTTCAACAGAATTTACCGGCCCTTATGCAGCAGACTTAAAAATCAATTCGCGTTTGAGCCGTTCTCCAATGAATCTAAAAGTGGAATGTGCTCCGAACGCTTTTGATTATTTGCTGAACCCGGCCTTTGACAGCCAGCAAGATCCATTAAATGCCGTACAGAATGCGGCTTTCACAGTTACGAAGCTGATTATGGATTTAAACTCTGGCGTGTACTATCACTCACCGACAGCAAGCGAATCAGAGTTTTTAGCGGCGCACTTTTGTACTGAAGGTGATGCGCAAAAACTTTTTAACGATATCAAGAGCAACCGAAGCTACCCGAACATGTGGAGAATATCTGCATTAGGAGATCACACGCTGTCACCGCAGAACCTGCGCCTGGAAGGAACTTCAGTGAAGTGGGATCAACCGCAAGAAGTGGCGGTATGTATCAGAAGTCATATCGAAGACTTCATTGACGACGACGGTTTACCGTACTCAGTAGAAGTCTGTGACGAATACCGCGTAGACGAGTTAGAGCCATTGGAATTAGAAATTAAATCCTGCGAATTAAAATAAAAGGAAAGAACATGAAAAATTTATTACTAACGACAGTATTATTAGTATCAGCAACAGCAAACGCAGATTACTTCTTCTGCCGAATGAAAGTAGACAACCAGCAAGCAGAAGTTGAAGCCGACTACAGAGTCTTCGATGCAGCCGTATCACTGAACGGCTTTACCTGCACAGGCAAACTGGTTCCGGGCGGAATGGTAAAAGTATCAATAACAGCTGACGGCTACCAAGGCTGGTCAGTAAACGGCGAAGGCCAACTGTACGGAAAAGTACAAACCAGCACACGCCACCCCGACACAAACCTGGGCACAGACCTAATGTGCGAATGCGGCCTGCAATAACGAGCGCCGAAAGGCGCGAGAACGAAGACCCCTGCGCCCAGTGAGAGTTTTCGAGCGGTAGCGAGAAAACAAACTGCGCAGGCGGCGTAGACTGCCGGAGGCAGGCAGCCAGAAGAAGCAGCGCAGACCGCGCAGCGGGCAGCAAGAAAAACAGCGCAGACTGCCGAAGGCAGGCAGCGTGAGAGACAAAAAGAACTGCGAGGGTTTTTTATTTCTAGATGCAGGATTTTCTTGGAATCTGGATTTCTCTTTAGAGCGACCTCCTGCAAGCGTGAAGCGTTTCGTCCGTAGACAAAAAAAATAAAGTCAGCAGTCTGCAACTAATCGAAGAAAAATCAAAGTCACGATCCATTGGGAAATAAGGACGAATGCAGGCGAGGGCAGGAGCCCGTGTCGATCCAAAGAGAAATCCAGATTCCAAGAAAATCCTGCATCTAGAAATAAAAAACCCGGGTTCTCACCCGGGTCGTAATATTCCAAGCTATAATGCCAAGAGACTACTAGTAACGTCCGCCGCCACCGCCGCCGTAGCCGCCACCGCCGCCACGTCCGCCGCCACCGCCGCGTCCACCGCCACCGAATCCGCCGCCGCCACCGCCGTCACGACGTGGGCCACGAGGACGATCTTCTTGTGGTTTTGCTTCAGAAACGCGAACCGGACGACCACCGATAGTTTGGCCGTTCATTTTGTTAACTGCTTCATCAGCTTGAGCGTCGTCTTCGATTTCTACGAAGCCGAAGCCTTTGCTTCTGCCAGTCATACGGTCCATTACCACTCGTGCAGACATAATGTTGCCGAATGATGCGAAAGCCTGTTGTAATTCGTCGTCAGTTACAGAGAATGCTAAATTCCCTACGTACAATTTTTTTGCCATTTCGTTCCTCCGAAGGCCAATGTTAGTTTAGAACCCCGGGAGCAAGAAAGACACTACGTAACTAACTTACAAACCAAAATACGGGATCTGAAAACAGGTTAATTTGAGCCTGGTTTTCAGACAAGATTTCTATGATAAAGCTGGCCAAAGATCAAGGTTTAGGTGCCTGACTCCGTTTCGTTAAGCGAAATGGAGCCTAGCTTCTGTACTCAGGACTGATGCTTATAATATGAGCTATTGCTCGTGCATGAATAAATGCTTTTTAACTTCCGGATTTGCCGATTTCCAGATCACGTTATCGATAAAGTAGTGATGAATGTTAATAAATAGCAAGAATACCACCAAGATAGGGTTCCCGCCTAACCCGGCTTCACTGAATTTATAGACCTTATCCAGATTCTTCGGGATGAACTCAAAGAACATCGCGCCCAGAATCAGACTTACCACGATATAGCCACCGAACTGTCTGATCCATTCACGGCGCTGAACGACCTGATCATTCGCCGGAAGATTTGCTTTCACCTGATTCTTTTTAAAGAACCATACGAAAACCAAATACTGCAATGAATGGAAAAACGGAATCAGATAAGCAAAGTGCGGATGCGAAAACGCAGGTAAGTACCATGCATAAAGCGAAACCATTGCAATAACAGCAGAAGAAATCGGAAGCGTTCCTTCCTGAATGTACTTCTTCACGTGAAGTCCAACCAATGTCACTAAACTGAAAGCGAAAACGACATAGCTGGCTTTCAACCAGATCGGATCAAAACCGAACGAAGCATATTTGATTCCGTAGAAATCAAAGTTACCGATGTATGTTTGAGAATTAAAAAATGAAATACCCCAGATAGAAAATAAATTTAAAAGGATAATGTTGCGTTCATTTTTAGTGTAAAAATATCTTTTAAGCGCAGAAGTCACAACAACGACGCCGAAAATTTGTTTTACATAGTGCCAGCCCACCAGAAAGAACATGGCGTTCACACTGTGGCCAAGCAAGTCGGATCTTTCAGCCATTAAGCAATATAACAAATAAGAAAACAGTACCGCCGGCACAATAACAGCTGCCCAGAAATACTTTATGTTCTTAAAAATATTTTTGCGGAAGTCAGAATACAAAAGCATGTATGACGATGCGAAGTGCGGATGATTAGCAATAAAGGCAGCCGCAAAAGCGATTTGTGAGATGTTGTATACCGAAACGCCTCTATCTATGAAAATCCAGCAGGCCATCATGAACAAAATGGAAAAGCCGCCTAAAGCCATGTTGATCAAAAACGTGTTGTCTTTAGGTGCCGGCAGAGCGACGGCAGCCGCTCCCACTTTTTGTGTTTTTGCTTCTTGTACAGCTGCGATTCCGTTCATAGCTGATCTCCTTAGATTAGATGATTTTAAAAATTATTTAGTGATGGGAGTGGCCGTGCAATCCATGCACGTGACCGTGCGCAACTTCTTCAGCTGTCGCTTCACGTTTTAATACGACTTCAACGTCGAAAACTAAATCCACACCTGCAAGCGGGTGGTTTCCGTCTAATGTTACGTGTGAATCCGTGATTTTTGCAACTTTCACAACGCGAACCTGATTTTGTAATTGTAATTGCAAGTGCGCGCCGACATCGATTTTTAAATGAGCGAGTTCTTCTTTTGGAACTTCCATGATCATGTCCTGACGGAAGTCACCGTAAGCATCAGTTGCTGCAAGTGATACGTTCTTTTTATCGCCTTCAGACATTGTTACTAAAACTTCTTCAAGTTTTGGAATGATCTGCTGCTGACCGACCATAAACGGCAGCGGTTGATTCGGTTCAGAAGCATCCAGCAACTCCCCGCCTTTATTTTTTAATACATAATTGAACGCAATAACTTGAACAGGAGCTGCCATTTTAATTCCTCTATTTAAAACTTTGTTTTTGTTAATTTAGGTTTAGCTTGAAATGAAAAAAGCGTCAAGGCGGCAAAGCCGTTACAAAGCAGATTGCGAAGCAGTCCAAGTCACTGTCGAAGCAACCTTTTTTAGTTAAGCCGGACGCTTTCGATTGTATTCGAACTGAATATCTTTTTTTCTAAACAAACTATTACGAGCGCAAGCGTCTAGTTAGAGCAGCGGTCAAAGGTTACGTTAGTCGTCGAAATACCGTCTGTATACGTGGCCGTGCCGCAACCTGTAATGGTGAGCGACGGGTTAGAGCCGTTGTCACAAATACCGCTCCATGAACCTTGAACGGCGCAGTTACACGTCGCTGAATTCCAGGTCACATTGGACGGAGTAAAGTTACAAACCACGCTGTTCAACGTATCGGTTACGGTTAGAAAACCGCCATTCATTATCCTGTTAGATCTTGAATTTCCTGTCACAACAATTGGAGTACCCGAGGCGACCGTCGTTGTTTGATCGAATAAAGTGGTGTTCGATGCTGTCGTAAATTTTCTGCGAATGCCGTCGTTTGTAAAATGAAAAACCATATTGGGTGCGCTGCCACTGACGAATTTAAGTAATTGTCCGTCAGATACGGTCACACCGTCTGTCTTCTTAGCAGTCACGCTCAGTGTGGCTCCGCGCCGGCCTGTTAAAGTAAAATTCGGAACTCGCTTGATGGAATCACCGGCAACAGGTGCTCCAGCCCAGTCGCAGGCGCTGCCGTTTCCGGCCCAGGTTAAGGTCACGTCTCCGCTGAGTACAGCAGTCGTTCCGATGGTACAGTTATTAAATGATCTGACGAGAGTGCGGCCTGAGCATAAACCCCATCCGGAACCCACGCCGAAACTGTAACAAGCAGCCGCTTCAGCCGGCGCAATCATTAAATTCATTACGTTACTGACAACCGGCGCAGGCGGATCCTGATTATAGCGTGCGAAAGTTTTTTGAAGATGTAATTTATTTGTGGCAGCTATGGTTCCGTCATCTGCGCCTTGTTCATCCATGGAAGCCATGATGTCACCGATCTGCTGGGCGGTTTCTTCGATGTCGGATGCGGTATTATCCTCACCGTCTTTTTTACAACCGAATACACACAGTGAAGCAGCCAGAACTAAAACTAATTTTTTCATGAAGCCTCCTTTTACCTAAACGCAGACTTCGCTTATAGGTTACGCCTTAATATGAGATTAGTTAAATTAACTTCAGCAAAACCTAACCAATTCTCTCTAGCTATTTACGGCATAATGCGGTGAAAAATTTAATACTTTGGTCCAGTATTTTTTTGAGAATTTACGTCTGAAAACTCATTAAATTGGTTTATACAAACAATAAACTCTAAACGCTTGAAAAGTAATCAATTCGATACAATAATTAATAGTAATTATGGTGATGGCCGCAACGGATGCCCGCACAACCAGTTTCAGAGCTTTGGTCCTAAATGCCAGCTACGAACCGCTCCGTATCATTTCATGGCAAAAAGCTTTGTTAATGTGGTTCCAAGAAAAAGTAGAAATTCTCGAGTATCACTCGGCGATGGTCCGGTCTGTTTCTGATTCTTTCAAATTACCAAGTGTTCTGAGACTTAAATCTTACGTGAAGCCCAAGCGCATCGATGGCGTTCGCTTCTGCAGAGAAAACGTTTACATCCGTGATAACTACACTTGTCAGTACTGTCTTATAAAATTTAATTACAAAGAATTAACTATTGATCATGTGGTCCCCGCCTCACAAGGCGGTCCGAAGACTTGGACCAATGTGGTCACCGCTTGCCGCAGCTGCAATCAGGTGAAGGCAAACAGAACACCTGAAAAAGCAAAAATGCCGTTGCAGCGGCCGCCTAGGGCCCCCAATTGGCTGCCGGTTGTTGAATTCAGTTTAACCGTGCAGCAAGACGAGAAATCTTTCTCTCTGTGGAAAGATTATTTGAGATTCAAAACCAACTGAAGTTAAATATCCTTCATGCAACAACCGCCAAATTCTCTCTCTGACAACTTCACCGTCGGCTTTATTTCTGCTGCAGACACAATCGATTTAAGAATGCGTATTTTGCGTCCGCTGCACCCGCGCGAATTCTGCGAATATCCTGAAGACAATTTACCAACTACATTTCACGTCGGAGTTAAATCCGAAGGCAAAGTCGTCAGTAACGGCACCTTCATGCAGCAAGGTCATGCCCACTTTCCTAAAGCGGTGTTACCTTACCGCCTTCGCGGTATGGCGACAGATCCGTCCTATCAGGGCCAGGGCCTCGGGCGAAAAATAATTTTGGCGGCTGAAGACGAATTAAAAAAACGCGGCTGTGATTTACTTTGGTTCAATGCACGCGTCAGTGCAGAAGTCTTTTATAAAAAATTAGGCTATACCGCGATTGAAGAGGTTTTCAATATCGACACCATCGGCGCTCACAAGGTTATGTTCAAATCTTTCAGTAATGTCTGAACCGCCCAGCGGGCCGCAGGCGCAATGTCTTTTCCTGTAAGGCTGTAACTTTCCTGAAGATCATTCCACATCTGGGCACTGATCAAATTGGCTGTAAAACGGATTTTTGTCAGCACATCTGCCGGCAGATCGGTTTCTTTCGTATGTTTGCCGGTCACTTCAAAAATAATTTTTTTAATCAGCATCTCGTGAAATCGCCGGCGCAAAATACGGCGCGAAAGCTGGCCGAAGCTTGTGTAAAGATAAGCTTTAAAAAGTCTTTCGTAGCGGTCAAACACTTCGTATGTAAATGCGGCGTACTCGGCCACACTGAGTTTTTCGATTTCGGCTGATATTGAACCCAGATACTTGGATAAGTAAATTTCAATTTCATGATTTAACTTTTCTTTATCACCGAAAAACCGAAAGAGTGTTCGCATCGAAATTTTTGTTTTCTTTGCAAGAGATTGCAAAGTCACATCCTGGCCGGCGTTCGCCACAAGTAAATCCACATAGGAATCCACGATTTTCTGCCGGTTAAGATCCGATTTTTTTTCGCGGGTGGTATTGTCGTACTTTCGCGGAGCTTTTTTCGCTAAAGGTTTCTTTTTATTTTTTATCGCCATTAGTATTTCCGTAGGTGACAGCGTTTTCAGGCAGTTCAGGCTTCGTAAAAAATTTAACTTTCTTAAAATAGAGCTTTACGGCCTGCATATGAATGCGGATAACAACCAGTGGGGTCATCCAGCCGTAACGTAACACCAGCTTGACCGGCGAGACTTGATTTAACTCTGACAAATCCCCTTTGATCCAGGTGATCAACCGCTTTGAATGATCGGCAGCGATGAAATTAATATGAGCTGTTACACTATCTGAATTAATATCGAAACGGAATTTGTACTTTCCATCGATGGGAAAAAACGGCGAAACGTGAAACTCTTTTTGCGCCGTCATCCACTGGCTGTTCAAATTGGCAGAAGGTTCATTCAGCCAATAATAATGCTTTTCACCGAACGTATTGTTAACTTCGCACATGACAGCCGCAAGCTTTTCGCTCTTAAAGAAATACCAGAAGCTTACTGGGTTAAACACATAGCCGAACATTTTCGGAATTGTTTGCAGATAAACCCGGTCGTAATCGGCACCGCGGTGGAACTGAAACCTTTTAGCTGCAAAAATTTCGATTTCATTTTTCAGATTGCCGCCGGTTTTCTCTAAATAGTCCGAAGGCTTAAAACTTAAGAGACGAAAATAGCGTCTTTTGAAAAGCTCTTGCAGCTTTTCTGTTTCGTCGACAGAAAAATAGATATTAAAAATCGGGTAACGAAAACTGTTAGCAGCCGTTTCGCTTCTGGAATGGTAGACATGTCCTTGCAAAATGCTGAGGCTGCTCACTTCGCTCCTATGCTCTGAGTGCAACCGGCTCTGGCCGGGCTGTTCTTTCCTGGTCAGCGTTTACGTACTTCGTCGAAACTCCCCAAGGAACTTCGACACCGAAACATTTAGCTACATTGACGGCGCTCAATATGCCGTCTTCGTGAAACCCATAGCGTGTCCATGCGCCGGCATGATAAACACCGTCAACTCCCTGAAGTGCAGGTAAATCTTTTTGCGCATCGATCGCCTTTTGATCAAACATCGGATGAGTGTAATCCACTTTAAAAACCTGGTTTTTCGGTTCACCCGTCGGGTTCAGGCTTAGGAAAATGTCGGTGTTTGTTTTCAGCGGCTGCAAGCGGTTTAGATAATATGTTAAAGAAACATTATTAGAAAAAGATGATTTCAAATTTGCCTGAACGCACCAAGAAGCCCAGCATTTTTTAGAAACAGGCATTTGCGTTTCGTCCCGGTGAAGTACCGCTCTGTTCGGGACAACCTGAAATGAATTCAAAAATTTAGTTATACTTTCATTCGAGGTTTTAAGAATTCGCCTTGTCACGGCAGGAGCGGTTGCGAATACGACTTTATCAAAAAGCATTTCGCCCTTTGCTGTTGTCACTTTTAACTTATCCCCGTCTTTTTCAACAGCCAAAACACCTTCGTTAAGGTGAATGTGCTGCAAACGTTCCGCAATTTTTTGCACGTACTGGCGGGATCCGCCTTTTACCGTCTTCCATTGGGGGCGGTTGTTAACCTGCAGAAGCTTATGATTCAAAAAGAAAGTTAAAAAAGTCTCGGCAGGAAAGTCGAACATCTTCTGTTCTGGCGTCGACCAGATGGCTGCCAGCATAGGAAGAACGTACCACTCGGCCAGCTCTTTAGAAAATTTCATTTCTTGCAGCAGGTCTGCAACCGTCCAGCGGTTTAAACGTGAAAGTTCGCAATTGGTTTCGGCCTGCTTGTGAAATTTAACGATATCAAATAACAAACGGTAAAAACGCGGGCTTAATAAATTTTTTCGCTGGGCAAAAACAGTATTCATGTTGTCTCCGGCCCATTCTAAATTGCGGTCAGGCACCCGAATCGAAAGCGACATGTCGGAATTGCAGGTTTCCACCCCAAGATAGTCAAACATTCCGCGAAGGTGCGGGTAAGTCAGATCGTTGTAAACCAGAAAACCCGTGTCTACAGCGACTGACTGGCCTTCGACCTGAATGTCTGAGGTGTGAGCGTGACCGCCGAGACGTGTGTCGTTTTCGAATAAATGAACTTCATGTTTTGATGACAACAGCAAGCTGCTGCCTAGACCCGCGATGCCGGAACCTACTACTGCAATTTTTAATTTCATTGTTAAAGCTTAATTTTATGTCACAAATGGTGTCACTAAAATTCTTTTAATTTTTCGGGAACCAGGGCACGAAAATCGAGGTTTTTCGCTGGTACTCGCGGTAAGCGTCGCCTCTCGATTTTAGCGACTGGGCCTCTGACGGCGGCACACCTGTTACTTTTAGCAGCAAAACCAGTATTGTCAGTGGCGCATACACCGACCACCAGAGGGATTCTGTGCCCAGCCAGAATATAAAGTAGCTGAACCAGATACAGCTTTCGAAAAAATAATTCGGGTGGCGTGAATACCGCCAAAGACCGATGTTACAAACCTTTCCTTTATTCGCCGGGTCGGACTTGAAGCGGCTCATCTGGGTATCGGCCAGCGCCTCGCCGGCTATAGAAATAAAAAAAGCGATCAGGCCAATGAATTCGAATAAGCTCAGGTTTTGACTGGAGTTATTAAAAACAAAAATCGCCGGAAAAGTCAGAAACGAAACGCTGGCGGCCTGTAACAGAAAAAAATACAGAAACCGGTTTTCATATTCACTGCCGTACTCTTCACGCAATTTTGCATAGCGTGTGTCTTCTTGAGGGTGGTGAGATTTAATTCTTTTTGTGAGATAAATTCCGAGGCGCAGGCTCCATAATCCCATCATGGAAAGAAAAAATAATTTTCGGACGGTTGCGCCTGACCCAAGATTAAAAAACAGGAACGCGTGAATGAAGAATGCAAACGACCAGGCAGCATCGATCACACTGAAGTTATTAACTCTTATCGCGAAAATCCAAACCCAGTAGAACAAAACTAAAGTGAGTCCGAGAGTGACGGCAAATATTTCAAAAGCTGGCATATTTAACCTCTCAAAATATGGTATACAACGCAGCTAACTAAGTATAGCGTAAAAGACATGATCATATCGTTCACTCAGAAGCTACTGGTAAAAGAATTTGTAGAAATCGTTTCAGAAACCAACGGCATCTCACTGGTCGACACTCTTGACCTGATGTTGTCTTCTTCTCTGAAAGCAAAAAATGCGGAAGCTTACGAATGGGTTGCTGAATACCGCGAACTGCTGAACCAGTTCATGATAAATAAAATCGACATGCGATCTTTGCGCCAGCACAAGTTCAACTCCGTATTAGAAGAATTCTTCAGACGCTTCCCGCTGAAGTACCGTGAAGAGCATATTCACCTATCGGGTTCATTAACGGCAGAATTTGTATGGAGCCAGCTTAAGCCGTTACTGGAAGGCCCAAACGCTTCAATTTACGAACGCAAAATCAAAAATGTTTACGGCCCTGATTCATGGCCGATCACCTCGGCAGCGGATGTTGAAAAATTAATTCGCCTGAAAGACACCGAAGGTTTTACGACATACTTGCGGATTTTATTTTTGCCGAGTCTTATTTTTATTTCACGCCAGGCTCATACCGACGCCGCTTTTCATATGGCGAGCGAGCTGTACAACAAGCACAATGTGGGTTCGCTGCGGTTAAAATTCATGTTAAACCGTTCGACTTCGAAGTCTGATGATAAAATCCCCGGCTTAGACATGGTGACGTCAGAAGATGTTCTCTTAGGCTTGTACGACGGCTTTAAAGCTTTTCAAAAAGAACATCCGGATTTCAAATTTATTCTTTCGCCTTCGTTCAGAAAAGAAACGAACTATTTCGATGAAAGCAAGTTCACGACCCGCAAAGAACACTTCATGCATCAGATCGATGAAATTCTCGGGCTATTGGATAAATATCCGTTTTTGGCTGAGCACGTAAACGAAGTCGACACTGTCGGCGACGAAAAAGAGATGTACCGAAAAGAGCACTTCTTTGAACTGCAGCACGGTTTCAGAAAGCTTCAGTACCGCGGTTTTCAGGTTAAATCCCACCATGGTGAAACCTGGCACACTCTGAAAAAAGGGATACAGGCTGTAGATAACGCCATGAATATCTGGCAAATTGATGCGCTTGAGCACGGGATCAGTCTTGGGATTAATCCGAATCTTTATTTTCACCAGCTTTATCAGCGAACCATTAAAAATAATCTGAACGGCCAGCCGCTGGATGTAAAAGGCCACGATTACAAAGAGCTGGTCGATTTAACCTGGGGCGCCCACGAGGGAATTTTTAAAAAGATTCTTTCCGGCGAAGTCTTAAGCGATAAAGACAGAACACAGTTTCTTAAAATAAAATTCCATACGGCGCGTGCGATTGAACAATATCAGCATGATGTTTTAAACCGCCTCATTCAAAAAGGTGTTTCGCTGATTTCTCTTCCGTCTTCAAATAACAAACTGACAGAGAAATTCAGAGACTACAAAGACCACCCGTTTTCCTGGTGGGAAAAGAAAAACGTAAAACTGGGACTTGGAACGGATAACTACTACACACTTGGAACGAATTACGTTTCTGAAATGATGATTTTACTACTGACCGATGCCGCCAATTTAAAAATCACTAAACTTTTAATGGTAACGACCGGCGAAACCCGCCGTGCGTTCATCAGCCAACTGCTCTGGAAAATGCGAAAGGATGTAAACAGTCATGTTTAAATCGTGGATTCACTCTTCTGCCTGGAAGCAAATTTGTATTTTAATTTTGGGTTTCGCGAGCGGTCTGCCACTGGCTCTTACCGGCCAGTCGATGCAGGCGTGGCTGACCATCGATGGTATCGACATCGCAACCATCGGGTTCTTCAGTCTTGTGGGCTTGCCATATACATTTAAATTTTTATGGGCACCGCTGATGGACCGCTTCGAGCCGCCATTCTTCGGCCGCAGAAAAGGCTGGCTGGTTAC
>JAJFMT010000016.1 GCA_020696855.1 Pseudobdellovibrio sp. | reverse complement strand
AGAAAGTTTTTCTGGCGGAATACTTTCGAAGTTACCAAGAAGTGAGTTCACCATCTGATAATTTTCATTTACCAAAAGCATTTCGACTTTCAGGTCATTTTTAATGCGGGCCAAAAAGTTCTGCTTCAGTAAAAGCCTTTGCTCAACAAACCCAAGCATTTTTTTCGACGGAGTAATAACTTTTGCAATCAGCACCAGCTCAATACCGGAGCCGAACGAGCGTAAATAGCCGAAGTCTTTTCGGTCATTAAGGTGATCCATCACTTTGGCATCAAGAGAAGCTTCGTTCTCTGCCCGGTTCATTTGAATGCTGGAGTAATATTCTTTTTCAGAGTACGCCATCCGCAAACCATCGCGATTGTAGACAGAAATGTGGCTGACTTCACTGTTGCTGACCCAGTCGTTCAATTTGTCACGTAGACCGGTTTCGTCTCCGACGCTGATATCAAAAGTAATGTGGGGATTAGCCACTAAATTGTCACGGTTGGTGCGAAGCTCGCTGTAGAAGTCCGAGATCATCACTTCGATTTCGCGGGCGTTCGATTTCAAACGCTGCAGTTGCTCGCTTTCGATTGCTTTTTCAAATTTCAAAAGAGAGTAAAACGAAATCAAACCGATCGGAACAATCGAAAAGATAATAAACCAAAGAGTAAGAATAAGCCTGAGGGAAATATAATGGTTACGTTTTCCTGAAACCACTATTTTTGTTTAACCTCGATGATGAAACGCTTGCTGCCCGCAGGAACTTTTCGCGGATGCGGTTCAAACTTAACATGCAGAGAACCTGCAGCGCGCATAAAGGCTTCAGCATCCTGCATGTTTTTTTCGGTAATAATGTAATGGTAGTACGCTAAATTCGGTGACTTGAGCCAGCCGAGCTCCACTTCACCGGCTTTTACTGCGCCTAACTGATTCATACGGTTTTTTATTTTTTCATTCGCCGTTGTTAAATCGGCAACGAACAAGGTTCCGCGGTAAAGACCGCCTGAGCCGATTGCCGCTGCCGCAGAGTCTGCAGGTTGTGCAGGCGAAGCGGCCGCAACAGCAGGTTTTACACCCGGAGTAACCGCAGGGGCAGGAGCCGGAGTTTGAGCCACAGCAACCGGCGCCGGTGCTGCCGGTTTAGCTGCGGGCTGCACGTTTGCGCTGTTTGCCGGTGAAGGCGTAGAAGACGGTGAAGCTGCAGTAACAGGTGCCGGTGCAGGAGTGGATTCCGAAGGAGTGGCTGCCGCAACTGTTTGCGACGCCGCACTTGAAGGCGTATCATTCTTTGCGACCAGCTGAGGCTTATCAATCTCGTGCAAAACAACTGTGTTATGACGGTTGGTCCATTTCTTATACATGGAAACCGGTTGCGCGAGAACAACGGCTAAAATTACAACAGCTGCTCCACCCGCGATTCGGATCTGATTTTTTGTGAAACCTTTTGCAAGATACTGTGTGGATGTCACATCATTATTAACAATTTTCAAATTCGGTTTTGCATCAGAAGAGACAGCAGCGCGTTCTTTTTGAACTTTCAGATTCTGAATCTGGCTGATGATTCGAGTGTACTCTTCTTTTGCAATCTGTAGCATTGGGTAAAGTTTAAGGCCGGCTTCTACCCGCTCAGTGTCTTCAGCTGACAACTGCCCTAAGCAGTAATCGACTAAATTTTCGTAAGTAAAAAGATAGGAAATTTTATTGTCATTTTGTTTTTTGAACTCAAGCTGTTCGTTGTACTTAAGCTTCTGACTGGTTGACGCCAGCTTTTTAAAAATCTGATGAAACAAGAACTGCGCTTTTTCAGGAGACAGCTTCACTGTCCCCGCGATTTCAGAAATTTTCAGTTCAAAAATCAGAACACCGACAAAAATAATCAATTGCGTCTTCTGAGAGTTTTTGTAAATGACTTTCCACTGATCGATTTCTTCGTATTCGAATTCATAGAACGCGAGATTCGAACCTATCGCAGGAATTTTTTCGTAAACCTGAACTAACCTTAAGAAAACAGAACGGATATCATTGTTGGCAATAGAGTGTTCAGATTGAAGAACAACAGCTTGGTAAACATCAAATGCCTGCGAAGCATTTGGATATAATAAATGAACCGCCAGCCAAAGCCGGCTTTCAATTGATGTTACCATCGAAAAGAAACCACACGAATCAGAGTCATGTGGTTAATGTTAATCTATTGTTAACTGACTGAGAAGATCTAGTTGATCTAAAACTTTACCTGAGCCCATCACGACACAAGTCAGAGGGTCTTCAGCGATTGATACAGGTAGTCCTGTTCTTTCACGAAGCAAAACATCCAGGTTGGCTAACAAGGCGCCGCCGCCGGTTAGAACAATCCCGTTATCAACTATATCAGAGGCCAGCTCCGGCGGAGTTTTTTCAAGAGCCGTACGGACAGCGTCCACGACTTCTGAAAGTGGGTCCATCAAAGCATCGTTTATTTGCGTACTTGTGATTTCAATCGTTTTAGGAGCACCGGCTACTAAGTCGCGGCCTTTAACTTCCATCGCTTTTTCTTGTTCGAAAGGATAAGCGTTACCGATCTGAAGTTTAATAGCTTCAGCCGTTCTTTCACCGATGAGCAAGTTAAACTGGCGGCGAACATAATTAACGATCGCTTCGTCAAATTTATCACCCGCAACTTTAATTGATTTACAGTAAACAATACCGCCGAGAGAAATCACGGCAACACCGGTCGTTCCGCCGCCCATATCAACAACCATGTTGCCAGACGGTTCTGTGATAGGAAGGCCCGCACCGATTGCAGCGGCCATCGGCTCTTCAATCAGGTGGACTTCACGTGCTCCGGCAGACTGAGCCGCTTCTTTAACCGCACGTTTTTCTACCTGAGTAATTCCGAATGGAACGCAGATGATAATTCTTGGACGAACAAGAGCTTTCTTTTCGCCCATCGCTTTTTGAATGAAATATTTTAACATCGAAGATGTCACTTCGAAGTCGGCGATAACACCGTCTTTAATCGGACGAATAGCTACGATACTGCCAGGAGTTCTTCCCAGCATTTCTTTAGCTTCTTTTCCTACTGCTAAAACGCGGTTCTGCATTCCACGGTAATTTTTTTGAACGGCAACCACTGAAGGTTCATCCAAAATAATTCCACGGCCTTTTACATAAACTAACGTATTGGCTGTTCCAAGGTCGATCGCGATGTCATTAGAGAAATAATCTGCAAATTTATCAAAAAAATTCATGGTGTAGTAAAAGTTTAGAAACTAAGGATTTTTGAGTCAATGCAGATATTTAACGCAAGCCGACAGGGCGTCGGCTTGCGATGTTGAATGATATAGAAAAAAGTTTATCGAACAGTACAAGTCATCTTAGCTTTACCGATAGTTTCACTAGCCTCGACCAGTAAATTTGAACGTAAAGAAGATGATGAAGTCATAGTTGGACCAAGAGTCGAGTCAACATTAGTGTGCACAGTCAAACGGCCGCTTTCTTTATTCAAAGAAATTCTTACAGCTTCAGTCACACTCACTTCTTCATTTGAGTTCATCTGGCTGATCTGGCGAGTAAACTGTTGGTTTTGTTGGTACGTTGAACCTGTTACATGTGAACTTACTTGGCAATTCAATGTAGCTGACTCATTGATAGGCGCATTACCACCTAGGCCTTCATTACAAGAAACACTGATTTGTGCACCGTTGATGTTAGCGTCGATGCTCAATGGCGCACCTGCAAAACCTGAATGTTTAGCCAGAGTGTCACGGCTGTTGTTAGCGCGGTCTTTGTACTTAATTGTAGCCGTCAATGTTTCAGGCATATTCGGTTGGCTTGGCTGATAGTTAACGCGAACTTCACCGATTTTACGTGAAATTCCGATAGCGCCTAATAAGCCACCGCGTCTTTCATTCAAAGTCACGAAAGCAAAACCACGCTGATTGTTTCCAGCCGGTACTAATAATTGAGTACGGTAACCGTTCGAATCAACATTACAGCTGATTAAGCGGCTGTTACCCGGGAACGGTCCTGTAGGAGATCCCGGCATGCCCGGCATTCCAGGATTTGGCCAGCCTGGATTTGTGCCCGGAGGTGTAACGCCACCGTAGTTAGCACAGTTCTCAGTTAAGATACGGCTTGAAACTTCCTGAACATTACAGCCATTAATCTGGCCGGCTTCATTATGAATCGATCTCATCTGGCCGCAGAAGTCTGCCATGTCCTGAGGGTTGTAAGCGCGAGTGATTGAGCACAGCGCCTGAGTTTGCGGATTACGGAATGAACATGTGATGCGGCCATCGTTGATGTCGCAAAACTTGTTTTCGCTACCGACTGCCTGAATGTGACCTTGTGGTCCTACTGTCGGAACAACATTATTATTGTTGTTGTTTTTAGGCCCTGAACAAGACGCTAAAATCACAAGTCCGGCAAAAAGAGACATATTTTTTAAGATATTGGTCTTCATAAAAGCTCCATTAATAAATTGCATTTCTATCCATTAGATAGACTTTGCAGAGACCAGACCGTGCTTATCTGCGCTATATCTTCGATTGTGCAATTTTTACTGTTTAAGATTTATACAGGGACGCAAATTCGTCTCATATGAAGACCTCTGAGCCGGACTAAATAAAATTTATGTTAAGAAACTGGACCTTGTACCTGTTATGAATTCCCCCCAAAAACCGATAAATTACCCGTGGACGCAATTTTCGAATTATTAAATACAGTAATTAAGATCACACTGGGTGCGGGAGCTTTATTCATTGCTTTCAGCGTAGTGCGCTCTAAAAAAATTAATTCTACTAAAACCGATCTTCAAAATCTTCAGGCACGGCTTTCTCAGTTACGTTTGGCTTTAAAAGCAAAAGTTAAAAGAAAATCCAATGTGCTGCGTACTATGATCAAAACCTCTATTATTGAAGGTGACTTCTTTGATACAAGCACACGTTCTTTACTGGATGTTAAATTCGAAACCAGTGATGACTTTCAGAACTACTTTGATATTTCCCGCAATATCGTCAGCATGATCCACGTTGAAAACGGAACGACTGCTGAGGCCAGCTCTGAAAATAATTTTATGTCTAATGATTTTAAAACTGAGATGGACATCATTCGTATCATTAAAGAGATGATGGACTTAAGCGCTAAAATCAACAGCCGTGTTGAAGAGCACAACCGCACGAGCTCACAAAAATTACATAAAGTGGATTCTCTATCATTTGCTTCTTCAAGCGAAGTTCACCGTGTTTTCAAAGTTGATGACTCTGGTGTTGAAAACTCAAAAGCTTCTTAAGCCGCACTAACCTAACTGAAATTTTTCAAAACGATTGAGCTCGGACTCGATCGTTTTTTTTCGTTCTGGCGACTTTTCTTTTTTGATCCAGTGCCAGCTTTGAATGAGAAGCTTTTTATTTTCACGGTCGGTTTTCAAATCCAGAAGGGCTACGATTTTATCTTCACTTAGAACCGGCAGTGTGAAGTAACCGAACTTTCTTTTAGCTTTCGGCACATAGGCTTCAAAAATGTGTTCGTAGTCAAAAAACATCTGCAGTCTCTTTCGCTGAATTATCAGTGGATCGAACGGAGAAAGGATATGAGTAAGTTCACTGGCTTCAGGTTTGACCGATATCACCTCAGGCCTTCCCCAGTGAGTGACCTTCTGTGCACCTTCTATTTTTACTTCAACCAGGGATTTTTCGCGCACGCGCTTCGCCAGCTTTGCTGCCACCTTAGGTTTCTGGCTTGGGTACAAGTGACAAACCGAATCTAAGCTGATCAATCCTTGAGAGCGAAGACTGCGGTCAATCAAGTAATCAAAATATTCAGACTCACTGCAGGTTTTAGGCTTTTTTTCCCAGCCGAAGTGGCGTTCGATTGTGTCGTAGACTTTTAACATTCCTTCGCGCTTCGCAATGACGATTTCACCTTTGTGAAAGCCCAGCTGCAGCGCCCGCTTTGAAGGTTTGCGGCTGTCCCACTCATGCTCTTTGGATTTTAAGACGTCATCTTTAATGTCACGCACGCTGAGCGGGCCTTGCTTTAAAAGTTTTTTTACTTTTGTATAATCGGCTTTCGAAACGGCACCGAACCAGCTGCCCGGGGATGTATCAACACTGTTCATTCTTCTGGTGTGAAACCTGAAATCTTCGGTCGGTACGTACGACAACGCGTGTGTCCAATATTCGAAAACGGTTTTGTCGTGCGCCTGTGATTTTTCGAGATAGCTTCTTTTGTAATGGGGAATCCGGTTGTACAAAATGTGATGATGGCAGCGTTCAACAACATTGATGGTATCGATCTGCACGTATCCGAGGTGTGCAACGGCCTTCGCAACGGATTGATGAGAGTTGCCGAACGGATTCGCTTCATTCAGCTTTTGGCAACTGATCCAGATATTTTTAGCAGATTGTTTATTTAAATTTTCCATCGTTATGAAACGTTTTACCTTTTAATGACGGCGGCATTTTCACTTTGAGACAGCCCGTCTTCGTTTTCTCAGTTAAATACAGGACTTTGGTTCAAGTCCAGTCTAGTTACATCCGAAATAATTATCAATAACTAAGGAAAAAGGACGTCAATGAAAACCTACCGCATTTTATTAACAACACTTGGATTCATCTCAGCAACCTTTCTGTTTTCGTGCGAAGAAAGCTCAACTGCAAGCCTGCAGGATGTACAGCTTTGTATCAATAAGGCAGAACAAGGAAGCGCAGCTGCCTGTGTAGAAAAGATCTCAGGCGACACTTCACCACTGGCTTACAGCTTACGTTGCTCTGCTATTTTTATTGATCAGGGATTCGGCGATGCCGCTTCTTTCGTGGATGCACTTGATAGTATTAATGGAGGCACGGGTTGCGGCGGCAGCTGCTCTTCAACTGTGGCCGCTTTGACATCTTTGAAGTTTGATACAGCTGACGTTACAACGGTCGCAGGCCGTGCGGCAAATAACGCTGCGGCGGCTGATGCCTTTACTCAATGCAGTCAGGCTGATGCGAAAATATATACTCAGATTGCTTCATTATTTCAGTTAGGTACTTTAACTTCTATGGCGGCTGCCGCTGCGGGACCTGGTTCGGGCCCTGGTGGTACTTACACCGACTCAGACATTCAGGCTGTGTTACTTGACCCTGCCGTAACTCCGACAGTGGTAGGAACCATTGTTATGGTTACCTATGAAAATACATGTAGCGACACTGAAAACGCTTCTGATTCGACGAAAGAATACTGCGATCAGCTACAGGGAGCAATCGACGGTGGAGCTGATTCGAATGCTATCGGTACTTGCTTATTGAATAAACTGAAAGACCCGAGTTATTCAGTTCCGCCTTGTATCTAACACGTCTTTGACTCCCATATAAAAAAAAGCCTGAATCGCTTCAGGCTTTTTTATTTTCCAAATTTAATTTTAAGATTAGAAGTTGAAACCGAGTTTGGCTGCCATCACTCGGTTTTCGATTTTGTTGGCATCTGTACCGACTTCTTCTCCGTAGGTCACTAAATCAATATTGAGTACGCCGAAAAGAAATGTTGCACCGGCTGTCATGTACATTTGGTTAAGACCGCCGCGGAACTGAGTTTTAAACCAGCTGCTCGGTGAATAGTCGAACTCTACACCGATGTGCGTGGCCTTTCTAACCGTTACATTCGGGTGAAGAATGTTATGGAAGTCCAGCATGGCGCGAACTTTCAGATCTTCACCGTCATAGAAGCGGTACTGCGAACCAACATCGATTGTGCGTTCAATTTTAGTCGGAACGTCAGTCGCATTTTTGTTAACCATGGTCGACTGAGAAAATCCGCCGGCGATTACATTATGAACAGTCATACCTAATGTTAATGGGTAACCGTCACCAGAATTCACATCAGAAACTTTCTCTTCTGTTTTTGATTCACCCAGTTTTACAGTCCCTGTGTTTTCAACCGGGGTTGTAACAACCGGTTCAGCCGGAGCTTCTTTCGGAGCATCTGCTTTTTTTACATCGGCTTCAGCCGCTTCAGCAGTCGCTTCTTTTTTTACTTCGTCAGAAGGCTTTGCGGGATCTGCAACAACAGGCGTCGCATCGCCTTCCGCATTCGGTTTGCGCGGTTCTTCCGGTTTAGTTTCTTCCGGTTTTGGATCTAAAGCTTTAGGATCTGCTTTTTCGTTTTCAGGTTTGATCGGCTCTGCTTTTTCATTATCAGGAGTGGCAGGCGCCGGTGCCATTGTATCTACAGTTGAAGTCGATTCCTTCGGAGCTGTTTTTGCAAACCAACCCGGTGTCCACATAAAGCCGATGTCAAAATCAAGATTTGTACCTTCTTTAAAACGGTCTTCACTTAGAACATCTGAATTCGTTGCAAGTTCTAAAGCACTGACTGACTGTTCGACCGCAACACGGTGTAAGAATTTAGCGGTCACTCCGATATCAACTTCGCGGTTAAGACTTTGCCCCCATCCGAACGCGATACTTGTGTCGCCTTTAACATTTAAATCCAGTGCAGGGCCTAACTGGCGGTTGACCGACATATCAATTGTCAGATCGATCGGAATTAAACCGATTCCCCATCCTTTGCGCACCCAAAACATTTCAAGGGCCTGTAACTTTCCGCCAAGGCTTTGCCCATAGTAATTCTCAAGAGCATCTGAAACGGCCTGCGCTTTATCATTATCTGTGCCCGGGGTATCAGACGCTTTTTTAATATCATCCATGATTGTTAATGTTTTAGAAGAAACACCCGCTCCAACTAAAGTGACCTGCACTTCGTTATAAGGCTTTCTGGCAAGACCTGCGGGATTATAATATAAAAGCGAATAGTCATCTGCGACAGCAGTAAAAGCATTACCCATTCCAAGTGCGCGCAAAGAACTGTATGAACCACTTAACTTTGTATTCAAAGATTGTGCGGCAGTTGCGGGTAAAGCGAGAGATAAAACGACAAGAGAATAAATGATCGGCTTCATGCGTATCCTTTGTTGAAAAAACGATAATCACAGCGTACTAAAAAGAGCTTTATTTGTTGAGAGGAAGTCGCAGCGAAATCATTTTCCAGACTTGACTGAACACTGGTCGAGTCCGGAACTGCTGCGCTATAATTTATCAGATGCTAAAATCTTAAATTTAATTCGAATATCAGACCGACGAAACCGTGAAAATTTTCGTCTCGCACAAAATCTAAATGGGGAACCAACTGGTAGTCTAAAAGATTTTTATAAATTATATGGGCCCATGCGACTGAAAAACTGTAGGCATCCAGATGATAGGTCGGTTGATTGTTGGAATACAAAGAGATTCCGTAGGTAAGAGTTTGCCTCTCATTTAAAATTTGCCCCAGGGAGACCCCGTTTGTTACCGAAAACCTGTGAATTCTTTCCTGGTACTCACCTTCGTTTAGCTGGGCAATTGAATACACGTCGGTCAGAGGGAAGTTAAAATTAAGTGCCTGAAAGGATCCTGTACCAAGACTGGCATCAGCGAAGATTTGAAACTTCGGGTTCACCTGAAATTTTTTAAAATCAGCAAGGCTTTCGAGAGTCAAAAAATGGGAAACTTTCAAAGGGTCCTGCAGCTCAATACGCGGCTGAAACGCAAGCCGGACCTTATTGAGCTTTCTGAATAAACCTAATGAAGCAGCGTACTTTTTTTCTTGCGGAGTTTGACGGGCGTAACCGCCTTGGGGGCGGTTACCGATTGCAGTATCGTCATAGGTTGAAAATTTTAAGTTCCAGTACGCTTCTAAATTCGGAAACCGCGGGTTGATACTTACCCCCGTGAGGTTCGTTAGATTTTGGCTTTCACGGGAATACATCGTATTGGTAACGACGATTTCAGATTTGCTTTTTTGTTTCTTTACCATCTTCTTGCCGACTAAAAAGATGTCGACACCTTCAGTCACACTGTTGAACCAGTCAGATACAACTGAATCGGTTTTTAGAAAACTTTCTTCAAAATTGAATTCTTCTTCCGTAGCTTCGTCCTCGTCATCCATTCCTGAAGATGTTTCGTAGGCAAAGGCGCATGAAACCGCATGCAGCAAAAAAAGAATCAGCAAAATGTTGCGGTTAAATACATTTTTCATGTTTTCAATTTACTTGGCGGGGTGCCCATCCTATCCTTATCATTGTGAAAACTTTTGTCTTGAGAGTCACCTCTATTCTTTTCCTGCTGGCACCTGTGTGCTGGGGCTATTCGCCCTCTGAGGGGAATGTTTCGGTCTACACCGGGCTATTTCTTTCAAAGACACACGTCAGTGAAAAAACCAATTCTCCGGACTCTCCAAATCAACTCGGTCTTGGTGCCGTTGTGCTGGGAGATGTTAATAAAAACGGTAGTCTTGAAATTGGTCTGTTCCTTATGGATAAGGACTATTACCGGGAAGAAAATTATAATTACATCAGCGAAGAGACCAGACTGATTCATATCACGATGGGTTACCGCCGCTGGCTCAGCCCCTATTTTTCTGCCTCTCTTACATTTTTTTCGGCCTATGCGATGGGTGACGTTATTATTACACAAAATAATATTCCGCCCGGGAATGACGTCACGACTTCAGCACGGGATGCGACCGAGTACGGCTTTGATTTTGCCTTTCAGTACGAGGTCTGGGAACACGACCTGAACGCGGTAGTATTAGATCTTCGTTATTCTAAATCAGTCACCGGAAAATCGGCCGAAGACAGCGACCACTACGGACTTTTGATCGGATACCGATACATATTGCAGGAAAAAAAACCAAATGTTAAAATGAAGTAACAACGGAGGCATCATGGACTTACAGCATTTGTTAGATCATCCGATGGTACAGCAGTTTTTACTTTGGACAGCACTCGGCCTTGGCGTCGGCGTCGCAGCCAAAATCATCATTCCCGGAAGTGAAAATATGGGATGGCTCAGAACTATCTTAGTGGGCCTCATCGGTACTTTCGCAGGAAATTTTTTAGCGCCTAAAATTTTCGACTGGCCGGCGTTTGCGGTTTTCAGTCTGCCAGGGATCGCGATCGGCGTTGCCGGAGCGGTCGTGTTTGTCGTTGTTAACCGGATTGTAACCAGCTCTTAACGTCTGAGTTTTTCAGACAGCTCTTTCAGATCAGTGAAGACAATCAGTTGAAATTCACTTTCAACTTTTTTGACTTCACTGTTTTTCATTTGGAATTTTGCCAAGAGAGCTTTTTGCTGAAATTTATTTTTGGCAGAAGATTGCGTAATAAGCTGAGCGCTGCTTTTCAGATCTTCCAATTTAAAAACCACTTTGAACGGCACCATTCCCGATTTAGTCGTTAAAAACCCGTCAATTCCTTTGCTTCTTTGCACGGGTACACCACCAATGGATTTTACGGCGCTTTCTACTTCGGGATTATTTTTGCGGTATGACTCGCGCCCTTTCTCCAGCAGTTTTGAGGTTGATTTCACGGGGTTCGCCAGGCGCTCTTCAGATAGTTTGACGGCCTCGGCGCTGATATCAAAACCGACATATTTACGCCCCAGCAGTTTAGCCGCAACTAAGGTTGTACCGCTCCCGCAGAAAGGATCTAAAACAATGTCGCCGGGTGAAGTAACCAATGAAATTATTTTTTCGAGAAGCAGTACAGGTTTCTGTGTTGGATAGCTGACGCGCTCTTTAGCTTTCGGGTTTAAATAGGGAATGTCCCACACGTCACCGAGCGGAACGCCCTTTTTTTCTTTCGCTAAAACGGAGTCACCGTTATTATCTTTCCGGTAAACGGTTTTGTTTCGCTCGTCACGCACTCGCAGCTGCATAATCTGGTCAACGTTGGTTGACGGTGAATAATCTTCGAAAATCTGATTAAATTTGAAATCTGCAGTTTTAGAATAGAAGAAAATACTCTGGTGATTCGATAGCAAGCCCTTTTTAGAGTTGCTCCAGCGCCGGTAAGACCAAATGATTTCTGACTGAAAGTTTTCAGAATTGAAAATTTCATCCAGCATCACTTTGATATAGTGACTGGCCGACCGGTCACAATGCAGAAACAAACTGCCTGTCGGCTTAAGTTTGATTTTACAAAGCGCGATTCTGGCTTTTAAAAAATTAATGTATTCTGCCATACTTTGCCAGTTATCTGAAAACCGGTAACTTTCAGAGCCGTCACGTTTTGTGAGCGAATGCTCTCTTTGAGAAAAAAACGGCGGGTCAAGATAGATGAGGTCTATAGAATTGTCAGCAACAGCGGTCAGCGCCTTTAAGCAATCAGCCTTAATAACGGTGCCGGCCTTAACCAGCATTCGGCTCTTTTACCTCTATAACGGCATCAACATGACCGTAACGGGAATGTGCAGGAAGTTTTGTTTTCGGCAGCACTACGGAGTTAGGAAGAACAGTTGCAAACTCACCGACTTCAGCGGCCATGACATAAGAATGAAGACCGATGTTCGCACCTTTTGCAATCGTCAATTTGTCGACGATGAGGTAGCCCTTCATTCCATAGTGAGCCATCAAGTAAACCGAGCCACCGACAGTTGCGTAATCTTCAATTTCAATCAGGCAGGCATCAGAGACGTTAGCCGTATTGAGCAAAACGTTTTTACCTATCTTCATTCCCATTGCTTTGAAGAAGAAAATGGAAATCGGAGATGGCGTAATCAGATTTAATACCGTGTAGCGAACAAGATAAATCAAGGCATTGTGATAAAACCACGGAACTGATTCAAGAGAGAACCATGCCCCACGGTAAGCTTTCACAAACGGTTTGATCGGCGCATTAACAATCGGCACGATAACGACTAAAACCAGAATAAAACAAAGAATTGACAGCGATCCACCGAAGGCAAAATAAAAAGTTTTAGTCAGCAGCGACTTACCCAGCGACTGTTCAATAATTTGAGTCATGATGATAGAACCGGGATAAAGAGCGGCAGCGAGGCTAACCATATACAGAATTGTGACCGGGAACAAAGCGCCTATAAATGCAATATTCTTAAATTTTCTGAGAACGGTTTCAACAACGCCCACGGCGCCCTTTTTATCTGATTTCTGGTCGTTAACAGTTTCTACCGAATGTTTCATATACCCTAATCATCTAGAGTCCCGCCGCAAACATCAAGAAAAATCATAGGAAAATAAAAGCACTTAGTACATAATCGTTTCATGAAAAAATCCCTGGCTGCTGCGGCTATTGCGCTTTTGCTTATATTTAATATTTATAATTTAATCTCTACAGGAAGCCGCATCTTTAAATCGGATCTCATCTGGAGCGAGATAGCGGAAAAGAAATCCACCGTTCTGAAAGAGCTTATTGCTTCCGTCGATAAATCCGAACCACAATTCTGGATCGCGGGAATGGCGCCGGTGATATGGTGGCATCCCCAGGAAAATCACAAAGCCACCGATCCGCAAGAGATCCTTCCGTCGGCCACATTATGGTACAGGGAAATCAATCGCTATTTCCCTTTTATTGATAACGAACTAAAGGAGCTGGGTCCTTTTAACCCGGCGGAATTCAGGAACATTAATTATAACGGATCTACACCCGCAGACGATGTAACCCGCCTAATGGAAACCGGGGGCATTCATGCAGGGTATGCAGGGTTTGAAATCCGCTATGATTCATTTATGAAGCCCTCACTTCCGGCTCCGATGTTTTGGCGCATTAGCCGGCACCCGCTTTTCAAAGACGTGCAGCTTGATGACGAACATCACGTCTATATGCCCGTTGAGTACTGGTATCACTTTAATTACAACGATACGCGGTGGCACTTCGGAAATCACGATGGCGACTGGGAAAGCTTTCTTGTCGTCTTTGAAGTCAGAGAAAAAGAAGGAACCACGTCAATCAGGCCATTGGCATTATCAGTGTCAGCTCACGGCGGAAGCTCATGGCACTGTGAATTGAAGCTCAGTCACACGAAAGATGGCCGCATAGAACTTTTTAACGCCCTTGGCACTCATGCCACTTACGCCGAACCCGGCAATCACTGGAGACTCATTTATCCTGATAAGACTGAACGAGGCGAAGCGTGGGAAACCTGGCACCTCATGCGCCCGGTTGAGAAAGAAAATTTTTATGGTTTTTCAGGAAGCTGGGGAAGAACATCTTACGTTTATTTTCAAAATGCGCCGATTCCACCAGGACCGCATTTTAAATATTTGCCCGCTGACGCGAATATCGAACGGGCTACAAGTGAATTTAAAAAAGTAATCAGTGAGTGTTCTAATTAGTTAGGCGCATCTGCTCTGGTTAGTTGGTCGCATCAGCTCCGTGACATTTTTTATATTTTTTGCCGCTGCCGCAGTGGCAGGGGTCGTTTCTTCCGATTTTTGGAGATTCGCGCTGAACCGTTTGAGGTTTTTGATGGTGATGGTGACCTTCACCTTCAGCGTGAGTGTGAGAGTCTCCGTCAACAAAGTACCACTGCCCTGAATCTGCTTTTCTGAATTTAGAAACTTCGTGATGATCGAGGCCCTCACCGTTTACGGCGTAAGTCGCAACAAACTCCACAGTTCCTTTTGTATCATTGGCTGTGCCTTTTTCAGTCGACATAATTTTAAGACCGCGCCATTCCGCTTCTTCAGCCCACTTTTTTGTAGCAGCGGCATCGAAGTCACCTCGTGATTCCGGCGCTAATGTCTTTTTAAGATAGTCGACATCTGCTTTTACAAACGCTGTGTAGCGCGAACGCATAAGTTGCTCGGCTGTTTCAGGAAGCTTTGTACCTTTAATTAAAGATTCACAACAATTTTCATAAGTAGATCCTGAACCGCACGGGCATTGCATAGTAAGTCCTTTGTTATTGTCTTTGACCCTTTGAATAAAACCACATTTGACCTTATTTGTCTTTTTATTTTCGTTGCCTACAGGCCTTAATCAAGTTTTTATACCTCTATGGCTGACTATAAAAAACCACAGCAAAATGACTTAAAAAATAAACTGACCCCTGAGCAATATGAAATCACACAGCTCTGCGGAACCGAGCCGCCTTTTAATAACGCTTATTGGGACAACAAAAAAGCCGGCATTTATGTCGATATCGTGTCAGGCGAACCGCTTTTCAGTTCGGTGGATAAATTTGATTCCGGCACCGGGTGGCCCAGCTTCACCAAACCTTTAGAACAAAATATAACGACCAAACAGGAAGATGATATGTGGCGAAGAATTGAAGTGCGCTCTTTAAAAGCGGATTCTCACTTGGGCCATGTCTTTAACGATGGACCACGCGATAAGGGCGGGCTTCGTTACTGCATTAACTCTGCTTCTTTACGATTTATTCCCGTCGAAGATCTTGAAAAAGAAGGTTACGGGCAGTACACAACATTATTCAAATAGTTATTCGGTCAAATCGATCGCCATGACCAGGCAGTCAAAATACCGCGAATCAAGTTTGCGGTATTTTTTTATCAGACCTTCTTCTTTAAAGCCCATTTTACGGTAAAGTTTAACGGCATTAACATTGGATGTGTAAACATTCAGCTCGACTTTTTCTAAGCCGAAAACTTTTGCTCTTTCAAGCGCCTTTGCGAGCAGCTTTTGCCCAAGACCCTGATTGCGGTAACCCGGCAATATGCCCATGCCCAAACTGCCCCGGTGCGCCAGACGCGGGTTATCCTCAGGAAAGATATCCGCCCACCCGACGACCTTTTCGTTTTCAACTGCATAAAAGATCGGACCGTTTTTCTGTATCAATCCTTTTTGAAAAGCAGCGACGTCCTCAAAACGCGGCGGCTCCAGCATCTCGATGTAAATACGCTCTTTTGCGACAGTGGCAAGTGCGTCGTAAAAACTCTTAAAATACTTTTCGTCCGCATAAATCACTTCGATCATGGAATAATAAAATCCCACTTCTACTCTAAAGTCTTGATAAATCACCTTACCCCTTGCGGCATGAGCGCCGCGCAGTTGAAGTGCCACCCCATAGTTCGTTATACTTTCTTGTTTTTAGAGTAAGGAATATACATGATCAGCACTCATATTTTAGATACGACATTAGGAATGCCTGCAAAGAACGTTAACGTTGAACTGGCAAAACATGACGGCCAGCACTGGGTCGACATTCAGATTTCTTCAACAAATGACGACGGGCGCATCGCCTTTAATTGCCCGAACGAAAAAGGCGTTTACCGATTAAAATTTAAAATCGAAGACTACTTAAAGAAAAATAATTTCACTCCGTTTTTCGTTGTTGCTCCGGTGGTTTTTGAAATCACAGACACAGCAAGAAAATATCACGTGCCGCTTTTACTGAACCCGTTCGGTTACAGCACCTACCGGGGAAGTTAATGGAACGTTTTGAGATCGGCTATTATCACGATTATATTTCACCGAAGACAGCAGCTTATTTAAAAAAGCATGCGTCAGAAGTGCCCGGTGTTCCGGGCATGACCCAGATCGGTGCTAATGCCGGCCTTGAAACTCAGGATGCTCTTCGTTTTTTAAATGATATTTACTTAAAAATAAAAACCGATCTCAAAAATGTATTAACGCAAAGAATTTTAGACAGACAATTCATCGATGAACGTGTGAAAGCCTGCTACGAACTGAACAAAAAACTGGAGCACGATTTTTTAAGTAAAGAATATCAAACCATTATTGGCCTTGAAGACTCTAAAGGCCGCATTGTAATCGGACCGAAAACTTCTGATTACTGCAATGCCGCTTCTCATAAGCCGATCGCACCGATCCCTGATTTTATGAAAGGGCCGCACGTCACTCTGTTTGGCCCACCAGGTACAGAAAAGATGGCCATCAATGCGATGAATACGTATCACCGCAAATTAAAAGATGAGCCACCTGTGGTTGCAAAATTATTAGAGACTCACGAAGGCAATCCCAAATGGGGCGCAGATGATGAGGATTCAAAAACACCTCTGCGATCGGATTTAGTCAGCTCTGCGGTGAACCTGACCCGCTGTTTTGAAGGCGAACTGAACTACTCCGATGAAGACAGCGGCAAAACATACAGTCTTGAAAAAGATCATTTAGCCGCTCCAATAAAAAGATTTCCCGGCTTGGCGCTACCCTCAACCTTTCTTTTCTCTGAAGGAAGTCCGATCCCGTTACATCTTTACGATTTTGCTCTTCATTTATTTCATAACTGGAACCGGCCCGAAGCATTAGTGTTTTATGTTCCGAAGCTGGAAAACGAAGAAGAAGCCGCTTACATTCACAAAATGATTTCAGTTGCTGAGGCTGAAATTAAATCGATGCACCCGTCTTACCAACTGGGCTCGGTTCGTTTGATGATCGTGTTAGAAAATCCGCGTGCTATTTTGCGCACTCATGAAATCATGGACGCACTATACCCGTATTTTGTGGGCGCTTCACTTGGCTGGCATGATTACTTAGGCTCGACTGCGCGTTTATTCAAAGAAGATGCGAACTACCGTATTCCCGTAAAAGCGGACCCGGACATTGTGATCAAGTATATCAAAGCGTCTCATACACTTCTGGCTGACGTTGTTGGCTCTCGTGGCGGAATCAAAGTCGGCGGTATGTACGGTATTTTACCCCTCGACAATAACCGCATGTCTGAGTCATTTCAGATTACAATCAAAGGCTATATCAAAGACGTCGTTACGCAAATGAAGCGTGACCTGACAGGCTTCTGGGTGGCGCATCCCGATTTTGTCAGGCTTGGAATGGCCTTGGTCGAAGCGTGGAAGTTTCATTCTCAGGGGAATTCGCTCCCGCTGTTTGAACTGGTTAATGAATTACTGGAAGAAAAACACCGCAATGAAGTTATCGAATTTATCAAAAAGCCGGATATGACCGGGCTTGATAAATCCGACTCTCAGTATGTGCGCTCGCTGATTGTGGCTGACATCAAAGAATCGGATTTTATTGCCAACAATCACCCGTCAGAAATCCGGTACAATGTATTTCAAAGCCTGCAGTACATTACAGACTGGCTTTCAGGAAACGGCTGTGTTGCATTGCCGGCGCATGTTCACGGAACAGCCGTTCGGGTAATGGATGATTTGGCCACAGCTGAGCGTTCCCGCTGGGAAGTGTGGCATGAAATTTACCACGGCCGCTTTTCAGTAGAAGAATTTTTAAAAATTGCTTTTGAAGAGTATCACTTCATCAGAAAAGACCTTTCAGATGATAAAAAAATTGTTCAGGTCAAATGGAACTCAGTCACTGAAAAATGGTATCCGGTCGCGCTTCATTTAATGGTGCAACTGATGACCGCAAAAAAACCGGTCGAGTTCGCCACTGAGCTGCTGATTCCGTTCACGGTCGAATCTGTACGTAACGCCGCTGACCCGCTTGCAGTCTTAAATCAAATTGATTCTGAAAAATATGCTTTGGATCCGTTCGTAAAACGCTTCATGCATTATTTTGAAGCCTGCGGCTGCGCGAAATTTGCCGCTGCTATGGCTGCAGATGTTGTGACAGATATGCAGAAAGCCGAAAACCTCGTTTACGGATTTAACCTTGAAGAAGTCAAAGAGGCGGCACACTTTCACGGGAACATCGGTGAAGGCAAAAAAACTTTAGACGGTTTTGCCGTTAAAGAGCAGGCCCTTGTTTTTGATGAATCAGAGAATATCAAAATTGAATTAAAAGACTGGGGCCGCCGTTACCTGGATAAATTCGGAGTGAAATTTTTAATTTCGGCCCAAGGCAAGACCGGAAGCGAGATGCTAGCGGCACTTCAACAAAGGCTTTTAAACCCGGCAGAGACAGAGCTGATGAATGCAAAAGAAGCTTTGTGGAACATTACTCAAAAGCGTCTCCGTGAGAAACCGTTAAATAATTTAGGCGATGTCATCGAAGGATTAAAAAAGAAATATAAAGTCAATTCAGCGGACATTGCCATTAGCCAAAACGGCCTTATTCAGAATTTGAAACTGGGGCATGAAGACCACTGGTTTGAACTCGCTTCTTTAAGTAAGCCTTTGGCTGCCGCATTCAGCATTGAATACTTCCGGGAAAAAAATATTTCGCTTGATACGCCTGTAAACTTGCTTTTGAAAGAGTATGGGTCGGGTTTTAAAATTGAAAACCTGCAGTGGGGCGATAAGGTTCTGGTACGGCACCTGATGAGCCACTGTGCTTTGAACATGCATTACGTAAATGGCGCTGCACTTGGCGGATTGCCGTCCGTTTCTGAACTCATCGGTGGAAACGACCGCCTTAAATACACAAAAGTAGATGCTATCTGCGAACCCGGCACTGAGTTTCACTACTCGGGCGGGGGTTTTTTAGTGTTAGAGCATTTGATCGAAGCTATCGAAAAACGTCCGGCTAAAGAAGTAGCCCGTACTTTTTTTGAAAATTTGCAGACACGTGAGCTCAGCTTTGAGCAAAATAATTTACCCGGCGTAAAATATGCCAGGGGATACTTTGATGATGGCAAAGAGGTTCCGGGCGGACGCCTGACCTTCCCGTCTTTTGCAGCGGGTGCAATGGGTACAGCGCACGGCCTTTCTGTATTTTTAAAATCATTAACTGATGCTTACCATTCATTGCAGGGAGCTAACGGTATTTCTCATGATACATCGGTGGAAATGCTTCACGGCTTTGACAAAGGCTGCAGAGATTTCATGGGTTGCGATATGGGCCTCGGAATTTTTGTTGCTGAATGCGGCGATAACAAAGTGGCTTTACATCAAGGAGCGAACGAAGGCTTTCGTTGTCTTTTTGTTCACTGTTTCGCCGGCCCTAACAAGGGTGATGGCTTAGTCGTATTATGTAACGCAGATAACAACGGCGTTTTATTTATTGCCGAAGTGGCGCAGGAGATCCTGCGGGCGCTGGATGTTGAAGGAATTGATTTTGCTAAATTCCACTCAGAATATGAGTTTAAAAATATCAAGCAGGAACAAATTGTTAATCTCGGCTACAAAAAATTGATCTTTGAAGCTTTCAAACCGACATTGCCTGAAGAGATTATCAATAAGGGGCCGTTAGACCCGTTAGCTGATTACAATCTTATGACGGATGCAAAAATAATTTCTGCTACCAATCAGAAGTTCGCCCGAGCAGAGAATATGATCAGCCGTTATTTGCCGGTGTTTGAACCGGAACTTTTCGGCAAGCAAGGCAAGATTATGGACAGCTGGGAGACAGCCCGGCACAATCCTTTAGAATTTGATTCTGTTGTGCTGGAGCTACCGCAGTTTTCTGATATCGGTTATGTGCATCTTTCAACGAAGTATCACGACGGCAATCAGGCGCAATATGTACGCATCTCTGCCAGCAAGGGTGAAAAGTCGGAATGGCATGAACTTCTGCCCAAGACTTTAATGGTTGGCCATGGCTTTATAAATATTGTACTTCCGGAAGTTGTTTCTCAGGTGAAGAGAATCAAAGTTGATATGTTTCCTGATGGCGGGTTATCGCGCGTCGGCCTTTACGAAACTCTGCCTGCCGGAGCTGAAACTGAATTCTCGTCATTGGGAGCTGCTGAGTGCAAACGTTTCAGTGACGAGATTCCGAAAGCAAAAAAACCATTGAGCCTGAACTATGCATTTAACGAAGCCGTTGTAAAACGTAACACTGAAAAAGCTTTGTCTAACGGAAAGTCTTTGAATATTGCGGGGCTTGCCTTCGGAGCAAAAGTTGTAGCCGCAACAAATGAGCATTACGGGCCTGCAGCTCAAGTGATTTCCCCTTACCCGCCTATTCATATGTTTGACGGAATGGAGTCTTCTCGAAGCCGTAAAGCCGGCCACAGTGAAAGCGTGACAGTGCAACTGGCGCGGCCTTCTGCAGTGAAGAAGGTGCTATTGGATTTCACCTACTTTGTAAATAACAACCCCCGCGAGGTTTCAATTGAAGCTTTAAGCTCTGACGGCAGCTGGAAGCAAATCGTTAAGCCGACAAATGTAAAAGCATTTGCCGGGAATAAAAAAGAATTTTTAATTTCTTCCCCTGATGTTTTTTCACAGGTTAAAGTCGTGACTATTCCGGATGGTGGAATTAATCGGATAGAAATTTACTGACGGGCCGACATCTGACTTTGAACCCAGGCGCCCACAAGGCGGCGCTCTTCTTCAGTCATGTTGGTCTTATTTCCTAACGGCATCGACTTCGCAACCACAGTCATCTCCATAATTTTCGGCAAATGCTGGCGGATCTGCGCTTCGTTTTCAAGAACAACACCTTTAGGGGTTTCTTTGATCACATCATCAGTGGGCTTCACCGCGTGACACGAGATACAGCGGGCATGAAAGACCGGCTGTACTTGTTCAAAGCTGATTTCGCCTTCTGTAACCGGCGCCATTGAGTAACTTTTTGCGGTTACGAAAACAAGCGCTGCAATTCCGATTGCGGCAGGTGCCAGTGTCCAGCGCTCGACGGGTTTATTGGTGACCATCGCGTGACGGACCATCGCACCAGAAACTGAAAGCAAAATCAAAAGCAAAGCATTTTCCGGATGACTGTAAATCACAGAGTAGTGGTTGCTGAGCATGATAAACAGCACAGGGAAAATAAAATAAGTGTTATGTACCGATCTGATTTTGGCTTTTGCACTGAATGAATAATCAGGGACTTTACCGGCCTGAGCATCTTCGACCATCTTTTTTTGGCCAGGAAGAATTCTAACCCATACATTCAGAAGCATCATGCTTCCCATCATGAAACCCGTTTGAATGAAGGCGCCGCGGCCACTGAAGGTGCGCGTGTTGATAAAAATAATCAGCACCAGAAGTAAAAGCGAAGCGACAACATTAAAAGCCTTGCTTGGAATTCTATGCCAGATGAAATCGTAAATAAACCAGCCTGCTGTTGCCAAACCCAGGCTTAAACCGATCGCCTGCCACTGAGTCAGATTCATGACCTGCTGGTCAATCAAAAGAGTTGCGCCGTTAATGTAATAAACGGCAATTAAAAGAGCGAAGCCCGTGATCCAAGTGAGCGTTGCTTCCCATTTGAACCAATGAAGAACTTTCGGAAGTTCACCGGGGAAAATTTTGCGCTTTTCGACCTGATAGTAAAAACCTCCGTGAACCATGAACAGCTCGCCGTCGACGTTGCGTTTCGGTGTTTCAGGCGCAACAAAGGCGCTATCAAGCCAGATAAAATAAAAGGAACTACCGATCCAGGCGATACCCGCAACTAAATGCGAAAAACGAAGAATATATTCGAACCACAGATGAAGACTTTCAGACATCGGGAACCTCTTAAAGCCCCATTAAACGTTAAGGCCGGAAACCTGTAAATAATAAATTACAGAAATCCGGCCTCTATTTAGAAAACTTTAGATATTTGAAAGCATCGCTGCCAGATCGCTACTTATTCGGCTGCGGAGTAATTCGCAGGTAAGGCTTAACCGCCTTATACCCTTTAGGGAACAAGCGTTTGATCTCTTCTTCATCTTTCAATGAAGGAACGATAATCACATCTTGCCCGTCTTTCCAGTTAACAGGTGTTGCCACTTTGTAATTATCAGTTAATTGGAGTGAATCAATTGTACGTAAAATTTCTACGAAGTTACGGCCTGTGCTTGCAGGGTATGTAATGATTAAACGAACTTTTTTATTCGGATCAATTACGAAGACTGAACGGACAGTAAATGTGTCGCTCGCGTTGGGGTGAATCATGTCGTACAAGTTTGAAACTTTTTTATCGGCATCAGCCAATAACGGAAAGTTCAATGCGCAACCTTGAGTTTCAGCAATATCACCAACCCATTTTACATGGTCAGATAACGGATCAACGCTAAGGCCGATCGCCTTTACATTTCGTTTTTCGAATTCAGGCTTTAATTTTGAAACCTCGCCTAACTCTGTTGTGCAAACCGGAGTGAAGTCACGCGGGTGAGAAAATAATATACCCCAGCTGTTACCTAACCATTGATGAAATGAAATCGTTCCTTCAGTAGATTCCTGTGTGAAATCCGGCGCGATATCGCCAATTCTGATTGCCATATGACCTCCTGCAGTTAATGGACAAAAGATTGAATCACAGTAAATTAGTGGAGACGTATTCTGTAGTCCAGAATTACCGGACTGCGTTTAATCACTTTAAAAAATAGCGGAGTGTGTTACAGGCCGCAAAGATGGCCGTCTTTAAGCTGCTGGATTTTGTTAAGCACGTTTTGCGCGATTATATTTGCGCCTTTTTCCGTAAGATGACCGAAATCTCCGGCAAAGCGGTCCATAAACAGCCCATCATAGCCCTCTGCATTTTGGGCTTCAGTAAAAGCCTTTTTATTTTCAATGGTAAAGAATTTCGTGCCTGATTCCGGCAATTCATTCAGCTGCAAAATGGCATTTCGCAGATCCCGGTTCGGGTAACTCATTGCGATCCAGCAAATATTACGGCTCGTTAGTAAGTTAAAAATAGATTTGTAATTTTCAGAAGTGGGAATCCGTCCGCTTTCATCAAAAATAAATGCCGGGTTGTCTTTTTCTAAAACGGCGTTAATAAATTCTTTATCTTCAGGATTACAAACCGCGAGTCTGGATAAACTGGTCGGCGAGATGCGCGCGCCTTGTTTCATGGCCTGCTGAACCAAAAATTTGCAGTCTGATTTGCGTTTCATTCGCATGGCCAAGCTTAGTGATAGCTCTAATCTTCTACCCTCAGATGCGTTGAAAGAAACACTTTTTTTTAAGAGCTCGTAAGACTTGGCATATCCTTCAAGCCGGTCATCCGCCGGGCTAAGCCGAAATGCTAAATAACCCAAAAACTGAGCCTTCTGGTTGTCAGGTTTTAGTGACAGATATTCATCGATACCTTGCAGAATTTCGTTGTAAGCGGCGGAACCTTGCTTTGTCAGCTGAAGTTTTTTTAGCAGTTTATCAATATCGGGGTAGTCTAATTGAGGCTTTGCTGGTTTTTGAATTTCAGGAGATTCCGATACCGTTTTCTGCGCGCTTTCCAGCCGTTGATAGCTGAGTAACACTTTTAAAAGCCGGATGGTCTTTAATTGAAAGGGTCTATTTTCATTCTGAATCAATGAAAGTTGGCGGTACCAGATGTGCGGAGAATCATTAATTCCCATCATTGAAATGACCAACTGCGGGTGCCCGCTTTTCAAGTAGTCAGTCAGCTTTGAAAGGAGAATGGTGGTTGTAATACCTGGCTCCGATAGGTTGACGATTTCAAACTGCGGTTCAGCACCATTCACTGTTGGAAGCATTTCTTTCAGCTGCTTCACCCAAGAGCGCAGATTTTGAGTCGCCAGGTCTGTACTGGTGGACTCTCCCAGTACAAGCACGGTGTACTTGCCGGGATCCGGTGCAATGAAGTTGATCTTTCGGTAAATTGGCGCAATGAGATTAAGCCCTACTTCTAAAGCGATGAAAAATATAAAGCAGGCAGTCAAAGCCGGAAGAATTTTTTTGCTGAAAGTCATATAAACTCTGATTTCAAGTTAACTTGTTCTAAAAACTACGGGCAATAATTCTGTTGATATCTTAGGGGGTTCTGGACTATTTTTTAGAAGCTTTGTCTGTATTCAGGAAAAAGTACGATAGGAAATTAAAGTTATGAAAATTTCAATCTTTTTAGCTGTGATTTTAACAACTGTTAGCGCGTTAGCAGGGCCTATCAGCTGGAGCGATCTCGACGCCGATTATCTTTACCGGTCCGCTTTTAAAATTGAAATGGCTGACGGCGTGGTGATTCATCCTGATCAACAGCTGTTACTTTTAGAGAAATACTCTTTAGGAACACCGCTGGTGTTCTTCAAGTTCAGAGACATGGCTTGCGAAGATTTAAGTCTGAAAACGGAACTCATTCTTTTTAATCCTGATCCGGATACCGCAGATGACAGTTCTGTCGGGATGTCATACGAAACGAACTGTGAAATCGATGTTTATGTAGAGACAAAGGATTACTACGATAAGAGTATTGCTTATTAGGGGTCGCTCAAAGAGGATCCCTACGCTGGCCGGTAATCCGGCCCGCTCGAGGATCAGCGAACCTGACCGGTGCCTGTCGCTATCCATCTTTCATTTGTGAGAGCCTGTAAACCCACCGGCCCGCGTACATGAAGTTTTTGTGTGCTGATGCCCAGCTCTCCGCCGAGACCGAATTCAAAACCGTCTGTAAACCGTGTCGAGGCATTCCAATAAACGACCGCCGCATCAATTTCTCGCTGAAACTTCTGCGCAATACTTGCATCGGCTGTCACAATTGATTCGGAATGTTTACTGCCGTATTTATCAATATGAGCAATCGCTTCTTCGACACTGTTAACGACTTTGCAGTTAACGATTTGATCCAGGTATTCGGTATTCCAGTTTTTTTCAGACGCTTTTTTAACGTTCTTAGAGCCTTTAAGAATTTTTACGGTTTTAGCATCGCCGAACCACTTCACATTAAAGCTTTGCATTTGCTGGTACAGCATCGGAATCAATTGTTCAGCCACAGAAGAGTGAATCAGCATTGTCTCCATTGAGTTACACACGGCCGGCCTTTGCGTTTTGGCATTCACAATTATATTTACGGCCATAGCGAGGTCCGCTCCGTCGTGAACGTAAACATGGCAAAGCCCGCGGTCATTTTTAATGATCGGAATCAAAGAGTTATTCACGACAAAATTGATAAGGCCTTCGCCCCCGCGCGGAACCACCACGTCGATAAATTCTTTTTGCTGCAAAAGTTGATTGACGATTTTTCTATCGGGGTCTGTGATACCCCAAAAAGTATCGGCGGGAAGCCCGACCTGTTTCAAAGCTGTTTGTAAAATTTTATAAAGAACCGCAACTGTGTGCTGGCTTTCTTTACCACCGCGAAGAATCATGGCATTGCCCGATTTAAAACCCATCGAGAAAGCTTCAATAGCCACGTTCGGACGCGATTCAAAAATCATGAAGATAACGCCGAGTGGGGCGCGCACTTTTTTTAACTGAAGGCCGTTTCGTAAAACGCGCTTTTCGCCTTCTTCATCCAATGGGTCAGGTAAGTCGGCCACCTGACGAAGACTTTCTGCCATCGCAGACAAACGCTGCGTATTTAAAGTCAGACGGTCTTTAAATGCCGGACTCACATCTGAAGGGAGCTTCTTTAAATCTTTGATATTTGCTTTTAATATAGTCTCTTCTTCTTCGAGCAAAAACTCAGCCGCCTTCAGAAGAACGCGGTTTCTGGTTTCAGTGGTACTGAGACGAAGCGCACGAGCGGCCAGATGAATTTTTTTAAGCTTTGATTCGTGTGCCAATTTGCACTCCTTTGGCTAACTGAACCAGAACGGCCGGAGTATCGCCCTTAACTAAAAAAGTTTCGACACCCTTAGTTGTTGCCATTTGCGCGGCAAGAAGTTTTGAATACATACCACCCGTGCCACGGCTGCTGCCCCCGCGTAGGCCCGGCTTAGCGAGATCTTTTTTTGTGATTTTATCAACTGACTGGATAAGCTGGGCTTTCGGATTTTCCATCGGATTAGAGTCATATAAGCCGATTACATCCGTTAAGATCACAAGGCGGTCCGCATGAGCGTGAATAGCAACACGAGCCGACAACGAATCATTATCACCGAATTTAATTTCTTCAGTCGCGACGGTGTCGTTTTCATTCAGGATGGGAACGATCTTCCATTTTAATAACGTTTCGAGTGTGCCTTTGAGATTATGGCGCCGTTTGGCGTTGGCCATATCATCGTAGGTCAGTAAAATCTGCGCGCCACGAAGCCCTTCCGCTTGCAAAGCCATATTGTACAAGTCCATTACCACCGGTTGCCCGATGGCAGACAACGCCTGCTTTTCACTTAACAAAGATTCTTTCTTTTTTAATTTTAATTTTTCGCGCGCCGTAGAAATCGCACCTGACGTGACCCAGATAATTTCGATATTGAATTCATTTTTTAATTGAAGAATTTGCTGCGCCCATGACCTCAGCAAAAGAGGCCCTCCGCTGCAAACCATATTACTTCCTGCTTTAACGACCCATCGCTGCTTTTTCTTCGCCATTATTTGATGATGATACACTCAAAGTAACCAGTCCATTTAGACTGGACCTTTGATTCAACAGAGATTTTGAAAGTTCAAGACCGGGTATTCAGCTGGCCACAGGCAGCAAGAATTTCGTCGCCTTTGGTCGTGCGAATTGTGACCGGGACATTGAATTTTTCGAGAACATCGCGAAAGGCTTCGATCTTTTCGCGTGAAGGACGTTTGTAAATGCTTCCCGGAAACGGGTTGAATGGAATCAGGTTAACGAAGGCCTTACCCCCCGCCAGCAACCGGCCTGTGGCTTCAGCGTCGTCGAGTGCGTCGTTGAAACCGTCGATCATCAGGTATTCGTATGTAGCAAAGCGCTTTTCTCCTTCAGGAATGGATTCTATGACTTTCACCACATCCGCCAGCGGATACTTTCTGTTTATCGGAATCAGCTCGTTACGTTTTTCGGTAAATGGGGAATGCAGTGACAAGGCCACATTCACATTCGGCATTTCATTCTTCCATCGCTCTAACCCCGGAAGATAGCCGGATGTTGAAACGGTGATTTTATGGCAAGCCAGGCTTAATCCGTACTGCGAAAGAAAAATTTCGACCGCTTTTTTTACCGAGTCAAAATTATGAAGCGGCTCGCCCTGCCCCATGAATACGATATTAAGAACACGGTCATCTCCCGGCCGGTTTTCTGTCAGCCATTGTTTGGCCTGCATAAACTGCCCGACAATTTCTTCAGTTGCTAAATGCCGGGTGAACCCCTGCTTGCCGGTATAACAAAAAGCGCAGTTCATTCCGCAACCGACCTGCGATGATAAACATAACGTGTATTTTTGCTGAAACGGAATCAGCACACTTTCAACTGTACGGCCATCGTGAAGCTTAAATAAAAATTTTACGGTTTTATCCTGTGATTGGCTGACAAAATTTATTTCAGGTAAATCAAAATTAAGTTCCGAATAGATAAAAGCGCGCGACTTCTGCGAAAGTTTTTGATTCAGTAATGTCGTACGCTGGTTTTTCTTATAATGCCAGTTGTACAATAAGGCCGCGCCCGCTTCAGGAAGGCCGTTTTGCGCAAGCAGGCTTTTCAAATCGTCGAAGTTAAGAGAATAGAACGAAGTCATCAGTTAAATGCCTCATTTATTCTGTAAGACATAATTGAGTCGCTGGATTTCTTTGATAAGCCATAGGCCTTTAAAATAGATTCATCCAGTTCATTTGCGAGCTGCCGGTCATAACCGTTTTGCAATTGCAAAACACAGGTCTCAATTTGGGCAAAAAGCTTCTGATTAAATGCCGGCAACGGGAAGCTTTCTAAATGTGACCGAAGCACCTTGATACTGGAATATTTTTTTGAAAAGTAATATTGCGCCAGCCTTGAGTTAAACAACCCGCACAGAAACTCACATGAATAATTGTCACCGGTAGGAATTAAAATGTTTGCACTGTTTAGAGTGAAAAGCTTTTTGGTATCGATGGCAAAGACCAGCTCTTTTGCGATGAACCGGTACACTAGTTTTTTTGCCGCACGGTAAACCTCCACCGGCGCAGCCTGCTGAAACTGTGAAATGTCTGAGTCACAGAAAGTTCCGGCTTCAGGTTGTTTGAATCTGAACACCTGGCCTCCTGTGATAACGGGAGCACGTCCTTTTGCAGCGGATTCGAATAAATATTTCTCATTATTACCCGTTACAAGTCCAAGACCCCACAGGCTTTGGCCTCTTAAAGTCTTAACGCCGCAAGATTCAATTTCATTGATTACTGATAAGCTCTCTTTGTCGTTATTCAGGGGCAATATGGCAGCTTTGGTTTTTAGCAAATCAACATTCCGCACGCGGCAGCTGCTTTCTGAGGTGATAACGATTTCATGATTTAAGGCTGGTTTGCAGTTTTTTACATTAACCAAAACGGATGATGTCATCACTCCGGAAAACTTTTCCGGCAACAGCTTTATTTCAGTAACGGTGCAATTTGAAAAAAGAAATCTTCTGATTTCTGCATGTGCGGCGACATTCATAAAAGAAACCGGCAAAATAAATGCACCGGAACCATTATGTTTCATTGTCTGTAAAGAAGCCGCCAGAAAAAACGAAAAAGAGTCTTTGGTTTTCGCTAGCCCGAATTTCTTCTGCAGCTTGGCCGTCTGTGTTTTTTTTGCGTACGACCCCCAGGGCGGGTTTGTCACGATGTAACCGAATTCTTCCATCGGCCTGTTCTGCAGGAAATCACGCTTTTGAACCGCTGACACGACATCTATTTTATTCTCAGAGGCCAGAGTCAGGTTCGCGCGTGCGATCAGCACAGCCAGTGGATCGCAGTCATAACCGAAGATGTAATTTTCTGCAGAAGGCCACCCCAGCTTTTTTATTTTCTGGTAGGCTTCAACTAGAAAATTTCCTGACCCGCAACAAGGGTCACAGATTTCTGCTTTTTGCTTAATGCAACTTAAGGCTATCTTCACCGCAGAGACCGGAGTGTAATACGCCCCCAGATCCTGTTTGGATGATGTTTGATTCAAAGATTGATGAAGGTAGCTTAGCAAATTGTCTGAAAAGTCGGCTTGGGACGCTGAAACACTGTTGTAAATCTGGTGAACAAAAGCGGAGTTCAGATCAAGATCCCATGCCTGCAGTTCTTTTTTCAATTTATTATTTAAAATAAATTTTTTATTTTTATAACCGGCAAGTTTTGCTTCAACCAACTGACGTAAGTAAACAGCCAGTAGTAACTCTTTTTTTTCTTTGAAGAACTTTTCGGTCAACGGCTTTAAAGCTTCGGCATTCTCTGCATTCGACAATAACTCAGTATGCGTGTGAAGTTTGCGGCTTTGATGTTTGTTGGCGCCTTTTTGCAGTCTCTTCAGAATTCCGCTTTCGATATTTTTTTTAGTTTCCCTGACGTGTAAAACATCGGTGGACTCTAAAACTCCGGCGCGCAGCCAGTTTTTAACCGTAGCTGAGGATATTTTTAAAAGTTTTGCGGTTTGGCTGAGAGTTAAGTTCACGCTCTTTAGGTAGCATCACCGTGCGGGCCAGTCACATATTAATTCAGCCCGTCACCCGATCTTGAAAACCTTTTTCTTTGATTTTGCACCAGAAGCCAGCTCAATACGGCTTTTGGGCACTTTAAAGTAATCTGACAGGAGTTCTATCACACGTTCGTTGGCTTTTCCTTCACTTGGCGGAGCGTTGACTTTAACCAAATAGCTGCCATCCGCTGCCTGCTCGACTTTTTCTGTGCGGCTGTTGGGTTTAACAGAAACGGTGATTTTCATTACTCGACAATTTTAAAACGTTCGCGGATTTCAGCGCGCGGAAGCGCATCGAAGTGCCACCACTCAGAAGCCAGTTGCTTGAAGCCCGCGGTTTCCATGCATTCGCGTAGAAGCAAACGGTTTTCATGGCATTGAACACTTAACTTTTTTTCAGCCAGATATTTTTCTTCATGACGGGGCTGAGACATCTCGTCGAATTCATCAAAACCGGTTCCCATGTCGAGCACGTTTCCGTTTTCGTCTAAGATCGAAAGGTCTACGGCCATTCCGAAGTTATGGTTGGAACCTCTTTCAGGATTTGCGATGTAATCCTGCTGATACGTGCCTTCTACCTTTCGCCACATGATCCACTGAACAGAGCGCGGACGAAGCACATCGTAAATAATAAATTTATAGTTCGGTTTTTTTTGCTTTAACAGCTGAGCCGCGACCTGAAGTTTGGCGGCCGCATGTTCATGTAAAAATGCGCGGTTGAATTCGCCGTAAACGTTCTCGTTCATGAAATTATCTTCAGTGGCGTATTTCAGGTCGATACGGAACGCGGCTGATTCTTTAAGCTCCACGAATTCCGGAGAGGCCAATACGATTTTTAATGACTGCAAAGTTTGAGAACTCATAACTACTGAAAAATACTCAACTTGCGTTTCAAAGTCCAATTTCTGCTCTTAACCGTTCTTTAATGGTGCCAAGCGTAATGTTGAGTTTAAACCAGAACTTGTAAACTGGACTTCCTTTAGCGCGTGTCCGGTGCGAGAACATACACCTCACTAAACAAAATTAAAAAGGAGTTTTTATGAGATTATTTCATGCGCCTCATTGCGGATCTCAAGCGGCAGCAATCGTTATCAATGAACTGGGACTGGCTTGCGATATCGTTAGAACCAATTTTTCTGACCGTACTGAATTATTGAAACACAACCCACAAGGTAAAGTTCCGACTCTTGTTTTAGACAACGGTCAGGTTCTTACTGAGTGTGCTGTTGTTATGCAATACTTAGCTGACCAAAAACCTGAAGGCGGATTATTACCGCGCGTAGGAACTTGGGAGCGCTACAAAACTCTTGAAGCTGTAAACTTTGTTGCAACTGAAATTTATCAAACACTGAGTGTTTTCTGGGTGAAAGATATTTCTGAAGAGACACGCACTTTTCACAAAGCGATCACAACAAGAAAATTGGAAGTATTAAATTCAATTTTAGGCCGTACTCCTTACCTGGCTGGCAATCAGTACACTATTGCTGACATCTACTGCTACGTTGTAATCAGCTGGACAAAAGATCTTGGCTTAGACATGGGCCGCTTCCCGGCGATCTTGGGTTACTGTGAACGCCTTGGTACCCGTCCTGCTATCGCGCGCACTGTTGCGGCAGACATGGGAAAATAGTTATTTAGTTTTTTCCGCACAGGCCCGCCTTAGGCTTGTGCGTATCACGCTTTAGGCGTGTGTTAACGTATCGAAAGTGTTTTATGTTGTTTAAGGGACAGGTGGTTCAATCATCTGTCCCTTTTTTTATAGCCAGCTCCTGTGAAAATTATTATTCTTCACTCGTGGCTAAATTCATTAACCGGCTTGGTTTTCTGATTCTCATTTTATTTGCGCTGAACGCAACAGCTCAGAATACAAAAAGAATTACGCACTCGTTTTATCCTGAAGTGATTGTGAATGTTCCAATGTTCATAGGAGCCGGCGGCGGTTACAGTTTTAATGAGCACATTCAGGCTGATCTTTTATACGGAATCACGCCCCAGCCTTTTTACTCTTTGATCGGGCAAGTAGCCGCCGAATCTGGCGGGAACGGCTCTTACCGTGATGTGGTTGAAGCGGCTTTTCAGAATAATTCTTTATGGCGCCTGTCTTCGACTTACAATCTGACAGGAAGAAGCACGGGTTTTCATTTTACAGTGGCCGGCTCTATGCTGGAAGCTTCTGGTGATGCAGAGATCAATTCGGTTCTTCGCGCCTCAACAGGAAGAGATTACTCAACGCTGATCGCCTTATTAATCGCAGCCGGCCGAAGCTCTAAAGTTCATATCGATTCGAGCATTCAGATTCTGGAATTGCAGGCCTCTTATTCGTGGAGCTTTGACCAGAACTGGGTTGTTGATGTCAGCGGCGGGTTTTTGAAAGTTCTTAGCAGTGATGTGAATTTAAAGACCGGACTTTCAAACTATGAATCGACTCCTTCAGGTAACAGCCAAATGCGCGAAACCGAAAGTGAGATCGAGGGCATTATTGAAGAGTACGGTCTTTCACCAACAGCCGGTGTGCAGTTAAAATATTTATTCTGAATTAAAACTTCGCTAGAGGTTGACCTGTTCGTGTGAGGTCTAACACCGGAATCATGTACGGAAAGTTGACGTTCCATAAAACGCCAAGCGCTTTTCCTTTTATGTTTTCGCGCGGAACAAATCCCCAGAACCGGCTGTCGTAACTGTTGCTCCGGTTGTCGCCCATCACAAAGTAGTGATCGGGAGGAATGATTTCACCAGAGATGGAGTCACCGGGTATGCCGACAACTCTTTTAACTAAGTTTGTCTTTCCGTCTTCAGGTGAAATGAAAATGATAATGTCTCCGCGCTGAGGATCGCCTGTGCGGAATAGTTTGTGTTCAGTAAATGGTACACGAAAATCATAAGCGATTTTATTTGTCAGCAAGTGATCGCCGATTTGAATCGTCGGAAGCATAGAGCCAGTGGGAACCCGGTACTGATCAGCGAAGCTCCACCGAAACGACACTAAAATCAGAACCATAAATACTGTTGAGAGATGTTTTCTTAAATAGCTCTTTACATTCATAACTGACTCCTTTAAGTTAATTATGTAAGACATAATGTAAAGCATACTTTACATTATGTCAATTACGTTTTACTTATGAATTTAGACAATAAAATCAAACTCTTACGAGTCATGAAGGGCGATATCACTCAGCAAAACCTGGCAGACCAGGTTGGGTGCTCCCGTCAGACGATTCATTCTATCGAATCAGGAAAGTTTGTTCCTTCGGTGGAGCTGGCTTTAAAAATCGCAAAAGTTCTATCCTGCCGGGTAGAAGATATTTTCGAACTCAAGGAGCAAAAATGACTTTTATCTCTTTTGAAAGCATCAAGTTTTTTATCTTCGCTTCAGTCGTGATTTATTTTATTTACGATTACATCGATAAAAAAAGAATTAAAGACGAGCGGGAAGAATTTTTGGTGTTAAAAGCTTTTGAATGGATGCAGAAGATCTCTCTGTTTTGCATGACGCTTCTTTCGGTCATTTACCTTTTTTATCCTGATATGCCTGCCTATGTTCCCCTGATCGTTCTGGTTATAACGACCATGTACACTGAAATTTTTGCTAAACTCTATTTAAGAAGAAAATATTAAGGCCTAAGGGCGGCTTAGACTATTCTCATTGCAAAGAATGCGGGCCTCTATTAAATTTGAGTCATGGAAAGAATCAAAACTTACAAAGAATTCTGGCCTTATTATTTAAATGAACACAGCAAAAAAGGAACACGTATCCTTCACTACATCGGTACGACCCTGGCGGTGATCTGTTTGATCATGCTGGTAGTAACGATGGAATGGAAGTGGCTGGGCTTCGGCTTGGTAGTCGGATATTTGTTCGCATGGATCGGTCACTTTTTCGTCGAGAAAAACCGCCCGGCTACTTTTAAATATCCGCTGTGGTCGTTTATTTCTGACTGGCGCATGTGGTACGAAGCGCTTGTTGGCCTGTTTAAAGTTTAGACGAGCACGCAATATCTTCAGTTGGGCGGCTGAATGATCACCGTCCATTTATTTTTTTACTCCTATCATGCATAGTCTTAAAAACAAACCTAATCCCCGGGGTTAACTATGCTTAAACTTACAATCGCATTCCTCGCCATTGCGATCGCTTCAATCAACGCTTTTGCTATTCCGGAAGCGCAGGTCGCTTCAAAATTCATGAGCGAGATACTTCCTTACATGAAATCTAACTACACCCGCTCGCAGTTTGAAGGCGCCGGCGGTTTAAAAATCAATTACTTTTACCGTCAGGTTGAAAATCCTAAAGGAGTCATCATTGTCACTCCCGGGCAAGGCGAGGCCTCGCTGAAGTACGCTGAACTTTTATATGACATGAAGGACTGGGGCTATTCGATTTACATCATTGATCACCGCGGTCAGGGTTTGTCTGACAAAACTTTGCCGGGCACCACACGCTCCCACGTCAGAAAATTTGAACACTACATTCAGGATTACACAAAGTTCGTAACTGAAATTGTTCATCCTGAAAATTACCGTCACTCAATGATCGTTGCGCACTCGATGGGTGGTGCTATTGCCTCCGGGTTTTTGCAGCAGAACCCAACTGCGATTAAGGCCGCTGTGCTTTCTGCACCGATGATTGAAATCAACACCGGCAAATGGGGGCCGATCCTGGCGTCATTGTTTTCGAATTTGCTGAACTTCGCCGGTAAAAGTACGGATCTGGCTCCTGGCCAGTCTCCTTACGTGGCGAATGCACCTTTCGCAAATAACATGGTGACATCAAGTGAGGCGCGCCATCAGGCAAAGGTCAGCCTGTACAATGCGATGCCTGAAATGGCCGTCGGCGGTGCGACTGTCAGCTGGGTGAAAGAGTCTTTGAATTTCACAACTGCTCTTCGTCAGAAAGACAGCGTCTACAGCGTACCGACGCGTATTTTTCAAGGCGGAAGAGATGAACTGGTTATGCCTCGCGGGCACAATCAGATTTGCGCTCTCAGCAGAGCCGTCTGCGGTATTGTTAAGTTTCCTGAAGCTCAGCATGAGATCCTCATGGAGAAAGACAGCATCAGAAATTCCGCTCTGGCGACGATTAAATCTTTCCTGCAAGAAACCGCAAATCAATAACGTATCAATTTGAGAATTCACTTTAGGGTCTTTGGTATTGTTCCGAATATTAAAGACCTATGAAAAAGATTTTAGCCTTAGGCGTTCTGATTTCTTTTTATGCTTTAACTCAACTGAACTTCACCAGCATCGGCAGCACAGGAAAAAACAACTGTGACAGCTTAAAGATTGCGGCGAAGAAATGTTCACGTCTTGTCACTGAACATATGGATAAGTTAAAGCACATTGAAGCCGCTTATAAAAAATCAAGCCTGGATTACAATGTGAATATGACGGCGCAGAACTCGGCCTTCGTTGAAAATTATCTGGTTGTGGCCAGAGAATCTGAATCTGTAGTTTCAACAACAGAGACGGCGTCCGCACGTGGCCCGGCAAATAGCTGCCAGGCTGACGGTGGCCAGTCTTTGAAGAATTGCATGGATGAAGCGAAGAAGATCTATCAGGCTTTGGTTCCCAACTAACCTGGCACCTTTAGGAATTTACGATTTGGTATTGGCCTACGCTTATGCGGCCGGCACGGAAGGCACCTTCACAGTACGCTAAATATAAATCCCACAAACGAATAAACTTCTCGTCGTAGCCCAGCTGTTTAACATCCGGTAAAACCATGTTAAAATTTTCGCGCCAGATCTGCAGCGTACGCGCATAGGAACCAGGAAATTTAAATTTGTCTTCAAGCTGCAGGCTGTTCTTTTCAGACTGATTTTCAAAAACTGAATCGGTTAAAAGCATTCCGCCCGGGAACACGTATTGCTGAATAAAGTCCGTGCTCTTTCGGTAACTGTAAAACAAATCTTCTCTGATGGTAATTCCCTGAATCATGGCTTTACCATGAGTCTTCAGAGATGAAGTAATTTTCTTAAAATAGTCGTTCCAGTATTGCTCTCCCACCGCTTCGACCATTTCGATTGAAACTACTTTGTCGAACTTGCCTTCGATGTCGCGGTAATCTATCTGGCGAAGCTCGACATTTTGGGTGAAGCCTTTCTTCTCGATCATCTCTCGGTTGTGTTTGGCTTGCGAAGGAGAATTCATTACAGCTGTTACCTTACATCCGGTTTTTTCTACCGCGCGGCTGAAGAAGCCGCCCCAACCGCACCCGATTTCGAGAATGTGATCCGAAGATTTAATTTCCAGCTGCTCGATGATTCTGTCGTACTTTTTCATCTGTGCACAGTGAAGATCTGAATCATTTTCCTGAAAAATCGCAGACGAGTACGTCATCGACTGATCCAGCCACAGCTTATAGAACTCGTTTCCTAGATCGTAATGGGCCACGATATTGTTTTTAGCACCTTGCCTGCTGTTTCTTGCCAATAGGTGTTTGATTCTATCTGCAAGCACGCCGTACCACTTTCCGCGAAACGCCTCCCCTAATGCCTGATCGTTCTTGCAGGCCCATTCAACCAAGTTAGCCACATCAGAAACCTGCATGCGGTTCGTAATGATCGCTTCTGCGAGACCGATATCACCTTTGCGAAAAAGCAAATCAAAAACTTCCCAGTCAGCAACTGTCACTTCAGCTACAGCACCGCCGTACCCGTACGACGAGGTTTTGCCATCAGGAAATGTGATCTTCACCTGACCGTGCTGAGCCCCTTCTAAGATTTTTAAAAAAACACGTGTCGCAATTGACGGACCTCTCATGGCACTATCCTTCCCAAGATGTTCTAAATCAGTGGCAGTTATTGTGACATTAAATCAGACCGTCTGAAGCAGGTCAATTTAATCTTTGTTTAGTCTTAAAATGAGGCCGAAATTTTCTTTTAAAATTCGCAGCGGAATGTTTGCGTGAATTTAATCTCAAATCTCTGTGTCTTCTGTATTTTTCTCGGATTTTGTCGCGAGTTTTAGCAAACAGCCCGTTGAAAATCATGGCAGCGAGCAACGATCCTAAAAACGCCAGCATTATATCTTTATGCGCATCCCAAATGTCGCCCTGAGATCCCAAAAATTCGAGACCCGTTCGCTCATTGAGCATAAGACTTGCCGCCCACTCAATCCATTCGTACGCAGTTGAAAACATATTCAGTAAGAGGATCACAAATGTTGGCAGCACCCAGCCACGAATTGAAGTCGCGTAGTATCTGAGAATTTCGACCGTGGGCTGATACAACATTAACCCGAATGAAAAGTGAATGATACGGTCGTACTGATTACGCTGCCAACCCATCATTGTGTTCAGACCGGTTCCGAAGAGAAATTCAAACACGCGGTCATACGGCACCAGCGAATAAGTATAGTGCGCTCCCACAAGATGTAAGGCCACATAGAGGTAAAGAATAACCATTGATGTACCTGACAGCACCCCTTTACGGAACAGCCAGATTGCCGGCCATGCGAGCGCCACCGGAATAATGTTTTCAACCAGCCAGGTCGCCCTGTCGAGAACGTTAAACGCCAAAACAATCCACTCAGCTAAAACCAAAAAGCTGAGAACCCAAAAAACAATTTCTTTTATTTTAAGGTAAGTTTTTCTGTCTAATGCTGAAGAATAAAAACCGTGTGCCAGCATGCACTGTTAGTTTAGCCTTTTAAGATGCGAGTGCAAATTTTTGCCTGCGGCGGCACAGCCGCTGAGTCATGAGATTTTTAAAGTTTGGGCGGCGCAAATAGGAATACGTTTTAATTGTCTCACTTTGAGAATTCATCCGATATATTTTTAATTTAAAACCCATATATTCCGAAAAGTGAACTGTGGTAGACAGGTTATTTTCTGCAACAAAAAAGAAGCGGTTCGCATTAAGCGTTTTCGGTATGCTTATTTTAACTGTCATGTTTGCGAACTGCTCAAGCGGAGGATCTGATTCCGGTAACAGTGGCGGCAATGACGGCGGCCCCGTTGTTACCGATGCGTGGGATGCTCCAGTAGGTGACCTCGTTCAGGGCGTCACACTGTTTGACGGCTGGAGTGATCTTCGCGTTCTGCCGGCTCCGGTGAATGTAGACGGCGGATGGACCGATTCAGCTGCGATCAGCAATGACGGTAAAACCCTTTATTTTACTTACACCCGGTACAGCATCGCGGATCTCATTGACGGAGTCGGCTTCACTTCAACAGGGCCGGCAAGACCGGGAATGACCGGTGAAGCGATGAAAAATTTTAAAGCCACTCTTGAAAACGGCGCGTGGGTTGTACAATCCCAGTTGCCCGCACCCTTTAATTCAGCATCCGGCACATGGGAGTCATCACTGAGCCCCAATGCCGCAGAAGATTTAATTATCTGGAGCCGCTGGGACTCATCTCTTACAAAAGCGTCACTGTACTACAGTTACAAACAGTCTGACGGCACCTGGACAGCGGCCGCAGCCTTGCCGAGCCCCATTAATAATTCCAACTGCAATAACGACAACGGTTTTGTTGTCGGCTCTGTATCAACCGGCGTTGATATTTATTGGGAGTCTGACCGCACCGACATTAACTGCTCGGCCGGCGGCGCTAAAAAACACATCTATCATTCTTATTTTAACGCGGGAACCGGTTTGTTTTCTGCAGTGGAATCCGTAGCCGGAGTCAACGGCACTGACCCCAATGATGAGGATCAGCAGTTTTTTGTGACGTCAGACAAGAAGCAGGCTTATTGGACCGCCGTTCGAAGTAGCTTTTACGGTTTGTACACGGCAGACCTTGTCGGCACAGCGTACATGAATGCAAGGCCCGTCGCGCACGGAACAACATCAAGCCCCTTTACCGGTAAGCTGACTTTTCTGGGTGAGATCAACGTGACAGAGACAACACAAGGCTGGCTGGCGTACTTCATGTGCGGAATCGCATCGCGCGAATCAGGCGTCAGTCATGGCGTGCACTTATCAGTCTGCCGAATGAAGAAAGAACGCACAGCCGCCATCACCGAAGCTAAAAAAATTAATACCAGCGGCTGGTCGGATTCACCGTTTATTTCCAGAGACGGTCAGCGACTTTATTTTATGTATTCACGCTGGGATTTTGCTCCGTGGATAAAAAGCGGTGGCACTGTCAGCCCTGTCTTGGCAGGACCTGACCGCCCCGGGCTTAACAAGAATGCATCAAACCCATGGGATGAATCCGACATTTATGTTTCAACAAAACAGTCTGACGGCACCTGGGGCGAACCGGTTAACTTAGGTTTGAACGGCGCTTATGGGGACGCCAGCGGAATGGAATTTAACAGCGGAAATTCATTTATTTGGCTTCGCGGAAACGGTACAACAAATAATCTTGTGACGACAACAAAAACGGTCAGCGGCACTTGGGGACCCATTGAAGATTTGGGAACTGATATTAATTTAGCGGGAGCCATTGTTGATAACCCGTTTATTACCGAAGACGGAAATTTTCTTTACTTTTCATCAAGCCGTACCGGCACGGTCGGTAGCGGCGGAAAAGACAACTGGTTCTCATCTAAAAATTCCAGCGGAACATGGGCAGTGCCTGTGAATCTGGGTGTGAATTTCAATGCTGCGGGCGATGAAGACCAGCCCTTTATTCCCAATGGCGGCAGCAGTTCCGATTTTTACTGGAACTCTGCAAGCGGGCTTATTCACTGCGTATCAAACGGATCAACTTGTACTTCGACAAATATCATAACTTTTCAGGGTTGTGACTTCGCTGCTGAAATCTCGATGCCCGACGACGGGCAAACCGCTTATTTCGGCTGCGGTACTCTAAGCACCGGCAGAGTTAAAATTATGTACTCAGAAAAAACCGCCAGCGGAACCTGGGGCCCCGCCATTCCTGTAGACTAGTGGGCCTAGCGCGGCTGACGAATATATTTTTCCATGTCGATAACAAAACCTGCACCCCAGCTGAACGGAGATTCCGCACCGTAAAGAACTGATCTGAACGGCTCGAACTTTCCGTCGTTTTTGTAAATCTCAACGACTGACTGGTCTCTCGTGACAGCTTTATTCAGCGCTTTGTAGACCGCATCAAACGTTTGCTGATCCTGCATCATGAACGCAATTTTAGCACTGTAAGCCATAAGCCATGTCCAGTAAATTCCGGCACCGTGATACTCCTGCAGACCGACAATCTTCACCTGAATATAAGTGTCGTCATTCGTGTAAGAAGGATACGTTGCAAAACCCGGAATGCCGTTGAGGCGGTACAGCTGATGCGCTTTCAGATTTTGATAAAGAATGGATTTGTTCGCGATCAGGTCGTGCTCAATCGCCCACAGATTTCCTTCAAGCGAAACATTCTTGCGGCCTTCCATTGAAAGAAACACTCCCATTTGACGGTCATAAAATGTTTCAACAATTTTGTTACGCAAAGTTTGCAACTGAACCGCATTCAGAAACGCATACTCGCGGCCCATGTGGTAATACAGAAGATTAGTAAAGAACATTTTACCGTTACGTCGCGCGCTATCCTGCCAGTCAGCGTGAACACCCTGGACAATCAGGCCACCTGATTTTTTAGAATTATAATAATCGTAAATCTTTCTGAATTCGTTGCGGTACTTGTTAAACCATTCCGCATCCTGACTTTCCTGATAGTAACGAAGAGATGCATAAAGAACCATTAAGTTGGAGTCAATCGCCTCGTGTTCGTTATTTACCAGGTAGTAAGGTTTAATACTGCTTGTGATAGGCAAAGCAAAATCGAGACGAATCGCCCGAAACAGTGAATCCGCGATCACACGCTGAACCGGTTCGATGGAGTCAACATACAACGGAACCAGGTTATCGGCTCTGCGGTTATGAAGTAAATAGGTCAGGTGACTTTTAACAACGTCTTTTCGTCCCATCGCAAGTAATCCGCGGCTGGCGAAACAGAAATCCCGTGTCCAAAAACTTTTAAACTGGTGAGAGCCCGCAGATAAAAACAGCCCCTGCTTCAATTGAACAATATTATTGCTGAGCGATTTGATGGCCACCGTGCGCATGTTGTCGCGGCTTTCGATCAACGGGTCCTGCCTTGGAAAGTCTAATGACGGCATATCCCATTCGATGCCTTTTAATGCCGGATCGAATTCTGCGGGAAGCCCCGGAATCTGTGAAAGATCAACTTCAGGAATATCGATTTGAATCGGCGGTAACTGCGGCAAGGCCTGCGGTTTTGCAACTTCAGCAACTGAAATTTGCGTTACAAGAATCAGAGACGTGAGGATGGTAGTTTGTTTTTTCATAGTGCCGCATCATAATGCAGATTGCAGATTTTTGGTGAAATTTATGAAGTAGAGTTTTCACTCTTGTAGATGGATTTTACACATGTGAAAAATAGAATAAAAAAAAATCGCGAGCTGCAACTGAAGGCCATTTCTTCACTTCGGACAGAGTGAAAAATGTACATGTACCCTGTAAAAAAGAGGGCTACCTTTGCCGTTTCCCTCTTAATTCGACTTAAAAATGAACTTACGGACACTCTGATGACGTGCTTCAAAGAAGCCGGTTTACGGTTGATTTCACCTCTGAAGGATCGGAATATGCCGCGATTGGGGTAGATATGAAATTAGTTTTTATATTCGTTGGTGCGTTTCTTCTGTATACAGCAAAAGTTTTTTCAGCAGAAGTCAACTCTGCCACACTTCGCGTATTAACTTACAACATAAAAGGCTTACCGCCATTGCTGGCTCCGGGCTGGGGCAATGACCGCTTTCAGGTGATCGCTCAGAAGCTTTCTGAACGCCTAGGAAAAAACAACGGCCCTGATGTTATTGTTTTGCAAGAGGTCTTTACTGATGCTGCAGCAGGAGTAGTGCCCCAATCCACTTATCCGTTTTCTGCAGCAGGCCCTTCACGCGACGGCACAGATTCCAACGGCAGCTTTCAAAAATTTTACAGTGGCGGATTATTTATATTAAGCCGCTACCCTGTTCTTGAAGCCGGGAATGTTCACTTTGTTAACGGGGTCTGCGCCACGTGGGACTGTCATTCGAACAAAGGCATTCAATTTATTAAAATTTCCATTCCGGGCGTGAAAGAAAAAATCACGGTGTTCAATACCCATATGCAATCCGGCTCGTCGCACGACCAGGTACGCATTGAGCAAATGGACACCCTGGCTAAATTTGTATTAGCAAACCATAAAGAAGACGAGCTACTGATTTTCGGCGGTGATTTTAACACCTCACCTGAAAGACCCAGCTTCGCTGTTTTAAAAGACACTTTGAAAGCCTATACCGCCGGCGAATTCTGCGTTGCCAACACGTCATCATGCCGGTTATTAAATGACTCAACATCAGACGACGTTATCGGTAAAGCGATCGATCACATCTTTTTTAAAGGAACAGCGAAATACTCCATTGTTCCGCTGACGACTGAAAGAAATTTTAAAGAGCTGTTTAATGACAAGACCTTGTCAGACCACTTAGGCGCAGAAGCTTTGTTCTCGATTAAAAAAATTAAAAAGCCGGCTCCGCATAAATCCCATAAAGCTTCAGTGCCGGCTTCTAAACACGGAGCTTAGCCCGCCGGGTTGTCACACCGCCCGTTACACGAAGAGCATTTTTACATTCTATAATGGCCCTTCTTTTGCTCAGTTTTGCTAAATGGCTCATTTGCCTATTTGCAAATTGAAGAAAAGTTTAAGGAGTAACTTGAATGAAAAAAAATATTGTCTTAATCACCGTACTTAGTTTTCTGTTACCACAAGCCGCGTTCAGCGCGATGCTTTATTTTGATCCGAACCATTCATCCGTGGTTTTTGAAGCGACTCACTTGGGGCTGACAAAAATTCCCGGTAAATTCGGCGTCTTTGAAGGCAGTATCGATTTGAACGAAAAGGATCCTACAAAATCAAAAATAGATTTCACTGTGGATGTTTCGAGCATCAATACAAATGTTCAACAGCGTGATGATCACTTGCGGTCTCCCGACTTTTTTGATGCGAAAAAATACCCTAAGGCGACCTTCAAAAGTACTTCAATTAAAAAAGCAGGAAAGAACTATAAACTTGAAGGTGATTTAACTATTCGCGATGTAACTAAAAAAGTTGTCTTCGACTCACAAAGTCTGGGTAAGGTTGCGGATCCCGTAATGAAAACCGACAAGTATGTTTTTTACGGAAAAACGCAGATCAACCGAAAAGACTTCGGCGTTAACTATGGTCCAAACGAAATCGTCGGCGATAAAGTGATGCTTGTTGTAAGCCTGGAAGCTATGCCGAACAAGCCCGAACAACCGGCACCAAATCAAGCGCAGCCTGGATCCACTTCCGGCGGCCAACCAGGAAAATAAATTTAAAAAATCAGTTCGGCGTAGATGCCGTAAGGCCTGAAGCCCCACTTCCAAAGCCGGGGCTTCACCTTCCGGGTTTGCGCCATCTGCAGACCTTTATACTCTTTATAATCATGTGTCTCATGCGCGCCGAAAACAAACGGACCCGCCAGTTCGGCACGGTAATCATGCCTGACCAGTAAATGCCGCTTATCAAAATAAAAACGCTGTACACGCGAATGCGTTCGAAAACCTTCCGGGAATCTGATTTCAAAATAACTTTTATTTTCGTTCAACTGAAAATTCAAAAGTTCATGTTCAGGCAAAATAAAAGGATAACCGGCGTAATTGACCAGCGCATAGCCGAAAAAATACAGCATATGAGCCGGTGTCCACTGTTCAAAGACGCCTTTTGTAAAAAGCGTCTTACCGTCCTCGACCGTTTTGCCGCTTGCAAGTATTAGCTTGCCGTCTGCGTAAGTATCTTGGTGAGTACCGTAATCAAAAATAAGAGTTTTAGTTTTAGGGTTGATCGTTGCATTCTGAGGAGAGTTAAAACTTCTATGCTGGCCTTTAACGAGAAGTAAAAAGCCGCTAAATTGTTTTATCGTGAAACTGAAATCCGAAAACTGCGACCAGGCTTGCCACCCGCCGTGAGCAGAAATGATTTTTTCAAATTCTGTTTTAGCTTCAGGTGACCAGCTTTGGTGATACATCAGAACAGTAAATGATCAAGAGAGTAACTTCCGGGGCCGGCTAAAATCAGAGCGGCACAAATAGCGGCCAGATTGATCGTGTATTCATTCCCCGGCGGGTTATTGGTGATCAGGTAACCGCCGCCTTTATGCCCGATCAGAGCTGCAACAACCATGACCCCCATACAGAGTAAGGCGCCTACGCGTGTACATAGCCCAAGCGTTAATAAAATTCCACCGATGAGTTCTGACAGCATGGCCATGCGCGCTTGCACAGCCGCATAAGGAATGTTCATGCTTTTCAGCCAGCCTTCAAAACCGGCCATGTTCCCCTGTCCTACAAGCCCGAGCTTTCCTAAGGCGTGCACAACGAAACAGATTCCGATAAATAACCGGATGATAAGAAGGGCCGTGTCAATCAATGCAGGACTGCTTTCAGTCAATAATGCGTGTATATTCATACCACAAGAGTTTCATGTTACATTAAGAACGGCAAGGCCAAAGGATTTCTATGAAGAAACTTATTTTTTTACAAAGCAGTCAGGGCGCACACTGGGTTGGCGACGGATTTCCTGCTCGTACTATTTTTACCTACAATGATTTAGCTCATAAAATTTCTCCATTTTTACTGATGGATTATGCAGGCCCGGCAGAGTTTACGCCGAATAACACTTCGCACATTCGCGGAGTTGATGAACACCCTCACCGCGGATTTGAAACGGTTACGATTGTTTATTCCGGCGAGGTGGTTCACAAAGATTCTGCCGGTGGCGGCGGAACAATCGGGCCAGGCGAAGTGCAGTGGATGACCGCGGCTTCAGGACTTGTTCATGAAGAAAAGCACGGACCGAATTTTTCTAAAAGCGGCGGCCGCTTTGAAATGGTTCAGCTTTGGGTTAACTTACCGGCGAAGCACAAAATGGATAAGCCGCGCTATCAGGGATTAACAAATAAAATGATTCCTGAAGTAACTATTGATGGCGGCAAAGTGCGAGTCATAGCAGGAAGCTATAACGGCAACAAAGGCCCGGCCATGACGTTTTCTCCGATTGAACTTTGGGACGTAACATTGGCGGCAGGCAAAACTGCAACATTTGAAATTACGGCCGGCCAAACTTGCACTGTGTTTTTACTTTCAGGGCTGCTAAAAACTGCTGACGGCGGCACTATCAATGAAGCTGAACTTGGCGTGTTTGAAACAACCGGTACAACCCTTCAGCTGAGAGCAGAAAGTGACAGTAAGTTTTTAATTTTAGCAGGTCAGCCGTTAAATGAACCTATTGTGGGATACGGCCCGTTTGTAATGAATTCCGAGCAAGAAATCAGACAGGCTTTTCACGACTTCAACAACGGTCTTATGGGCACCATGAATCCGATTGAAGGATCTGAAGTGTAATGAAAAAGAAGAGTGTTACGGTCGATACCCGCCGCCCGCGCATGTTCAGTGAAGAGAAAAGTTTTGCGGAAATCGAAAAAACTGTTTCAAGCATTGCCGAGCTTAAAAATCTGGGGCCGGCGACAGAAAAGCATTTTCACAAAGCCGGAATTAAAACGGTCGCTCAATTTAAAAATCTCGGGTGGAAGAAGACGCTGGCGCAACTGGTGAAGTCGAACCCGAAGCACCGCCATTCGCTGTTTGCCTATGCGCTGATCGGCGCACTGAAGAATCAGGAGTGGTTCCGCATTTCTGAAGAAGAAAAGCTTGAAGCAAGAGAGTTCACTGCCACTCTCAAGCCGGCGAAAAAATCATTGCAAAAACCGAAAGGTAAAAAATGAGAATCAGACAAATGGGATTTTCTTCAAAATTAAAAGCGCATAAGAATCTTCTGACACTTGAAACCTTAAAATTTATTGTCGAGTTTTTAGAAGACAGAAACGCCCATCAAGCGGCCTTGCGCATCGGGATTCCTCCGACTTATGCTTCACGCTACGGTGCATGGCTTAAGAAGCATCCTTATGTTGTCGCGGCGATTGAAAAAGACCTGGATGATACTGAAATTAAACAGTTGAAGCGCTCTGTTGCGCTGATCAATAAAGAAATGGAATCGTGTAAAATGATAATGGGCTGCGACTGAACGCAGCCCGTTTCAAAAGATTACTTTTTTTCGCCGAAAATTAATTTGTCTAACGAAAACTTTCCCGGGCCGATAACAATAAACATAACTGAAATACTGAAGAACAACAGCGCCAGTTCAAATGCCGGCCCACCCGTTAAGCTGACAAACGGGTCTCCTCTTTTAATCGCGTGCATATGAGTGGCAACGGCCATCGTACAGGCAAGACCGAACATCGCTAACGGAGTCACTAAGCCAAGCGCCAAAGCCAGACCGCCACCGAATTCCGACAACGCTGCAAGACCTTGTAAAAACGCCGGCGGTCCGTCAGGGCCCATCCATGCGAACGGATTCTGAATTTTACCTGATCCGTGGTACATCATAGCCACGCCAACTACAAGTCGCAGCAGCAAAAGCGCCATCGACTGCAGTTTTGTCATCTCAGGAACCTGAAAGTAAGGTTTAATTTTATTCATCGTGAGTTTCCTTTCTGAAGAGGTGCTTTATCTCATCAGTTAATAACTCAAGTATGAGGGTAGCGGCTTGAATAGTACAAGCCGAATAGGAGAATGAATTTTGCCTGATAGAGAAAATCTATTAAGGCTCAATAATTGGCGAAGCTTCTAAATGGCTTATTACTCTTGAGGATTTTCTGAACAGTAGTCGAAATAGACGGTGCCACGGTTGGCTTCAGAGTCTGTGGATTTTTTTACGTTGTTGCAGCTTGGGTAATGGGAAAAGTCACTGAACGGTACTGTGATAGCACCGGTACGTGTGTCGCAGCGGTAAACTTCGCCGGCCACATCGCTATCTTCATAATAAAAATAAATGACATTTTCAGAAGAGAACAGAACAGAGACCGTCCCAGATTTGTCTAAATAATGGTCTTCGTTCCAGTAGGCACCGAAACCTTTGAGGATGATACCCCTATCATCCTCAAAGATCGGCTTCATATCCAGGTAGGCCCCAATGCTATTACCACATTCCCGATTTATTATTTCCGCCTCTTTGCTACCCGCCATGGCGTTCAAACCGGTAAATGCTAATATAATAGCGATGGTCCATTTCATAATCACAACACAATCCCCAACAACAATAACTTGGATTCTTTTTAAGGGATCACAGCGAAAAGTTCCAACGCGCACTTCGTAATTTGATATTCAAAAATTGTATTGTAAAAAATATTTGTAAAGAATCTTTGCTGAATTCCGCTCTTTACCCTATGATGGCGGCTACTCAACCCCGGAGCTAAGTGTGCGAAACCTCTCTAGTTTTTTTAAAGCTTATTTCAGCAAAAAGATGCTGATTGTGTTTTTGCTGGGGTTTTCGAGCGGAGTTCCGTTGCTGCTCATCGGAGGCACACTCAAAATTTGGATGGCGCGGGAACAAGTGGATATCAGCACCATCGGTTACTTCAGCTGGGTAGGACTTTCTTATTCGCTGAAATTTGTATGGGCCCCGATTCTTGACCGCTTCACTCTGTTTGCCGCCGGCAGAAGACGCTCATGGATGCTGACCACGCAGATTCTGCTTCTTATAAGCATCGCTTTTTTAGGAACTCTTAACCCTAAAGACTCTTTGGATGTAATGGCATTGGTTTGCGTTTTCATCGGATTCTTCAGCGCTACTCAAGACATTGCTAACGATGCATTTCGCCGGGAATTTTTAACAGACGAAGAATTACCGCTGGGCTCTTCAATCAATCAGTACGGCTACCGCATTGCGATGCTGATAACGGGTGGATTGGGTGTGAGCCTCGTTGGTTCTGAATGGATAAATTTAGACTGGCACAGCCTTTATTACCTGATGTCACTTTGCATGTTAGTGGGCTTCGCTGTGACCCTGACCGTGCCTGAACCGCAAGTTCACGGACTGCCTGAAACCAGAAGTTTAAAAGCAGCCATTATTGACCCTTTCAAAGAATTCTTTTCGCGCGAAAAAGCTTTTATCATTTTATTTTTTGTTTTTCTTTTTAAATTAGGCGATGCCATGTCAGGCGCAATGTTGAGCCCCTACTATGTTCAGATGGGATATAGCAATGAAGACATCGGTTTGATCGCAAAAATCTTCGGGCTGTCAGCTGCTTTATTCGGATTATTTGTAGGAAGCGCGGTCGTTTATACCCTTGGCGTTTTCAGATCGCTTTGGATATTCGGAATCATGCAATCACTGTCGACAGGACTATTTGCACTGATTACTTTTACCGGCCCTGAGAAATGGGCTTTGGCCGTAACTGTTCTGTTTGAAGATATCTCTTCAGGAATGGGATCCGCCGCATTTATTACTTACCTTGCGAGCATCACCAACAGAAAATATACGGCCACGCAGTACGCGATTCTTTCAAGTATCGCGACGATCGGCAGAAATTTTCTTTCGGGGTTCTCAGGAGACATGGTGAAGGCTCTTGGCTGGGCTCCGTTTTTTTATACCTGTGCGCTGATTGCAGTGCCGGGTTTATGCATGCTTTACCTTGTGAACAAACAGCAACAACAGTCTGAAAAGATCATGTGAGGTCGATATGTCCGAAATGAAAGTGGCTTTTATTACCGGCGCAAACCGCGGAATCGGATTTGAAACAGCGTTACAGCTGGCGAAGCAAAATGTGCTGGTCATCATCGGCGCAAGGCATTTGTCGGATGCGAATGCAGCGGCTGCACGCATACGTGAGCAAGGCTTAAAAGCGGAAGCCTTGAAGTTCGATGCTGAAGAATCCAAAGACATTACCTCCACTTTTGATTATATCAATAAAACTTACGGTAAACTGGATATCCTTGTGAACAATGCAGGCGTTTTACTTGATGAGGAAGATGCCTCTGTCGAACACAAGAACAATACCGTCACCAGCTCACTCGAGATGCTGAAAAAAACTTTTGAAATTAACTTTTTTTCCGTAGTGGAGCTGACACAAAAATTATTGCCGCTATTGATGAAATCAAAAGCGGGCCGCATCGTTAACGTGTCGAGTATTTTGGGCTCTTTAAGTTTGCATGCAAACCCGCAGGGTGGATTATACGACAGCAAGTATTTTTGTTACGACACTTCGAAAGCTGCGATGAATTCGTTTACTATTCATCTGGCCCACGCATTAAAAGACTCGTCAGTGAAAGTAAATTCGGCGCACCCGGGCTGGGTGCAAACACAAATGGGCGGTGCCTCAGCAATGATGTCTCCCGCAGACGGGGCTAAAACTTCAGTTCGCCTTTCGCTTTTGGAAAATGACGGCCCGTCCGGTAAGTTCTTTCATTTAGATAAAGAACTTCCCTGGTAATGTTTTAAAATTGCGCTGAGGTTACTGTCTTTCAAACGGAACGGTATCAATGATTAGGCCGCGCTCTGACGGCTTACAACCCGGCATCATTTGCACAGGAAAGAATTTCGAGCAATCATCAGAAAATTTAATGACCGAATAAACGGTTACATCAGATCCACAGCCCAGATCCGAGGTTGAAGTTAAATCGATATCTGTTCCGCCCTGGATAAAAGCGGATTTTCCTTGCTGACCCATTATATAATTAATATCGGTAATGTCTTCTCCGTCAGGTAATCCGGCACAGGACGGATTAGAAAGAAAGGCATCAGTTTTTTGGCTGATGAGAGTTTCGCTCGCTATAAAAGTAATTCTGCCGGAAGCAGTTCCGTTACTGATACAGCGAGACCACGTGCCGGCCATAGAACAAGATTCAACAGAGGCCACCTTACGTGCTTCATCTTTTGTTTCGATGTTCGGACCAGTGCACTTCAATAAAAATCCCAATGCTGCAAACAGCACTGAGTAGTAAACAGCATTTCTGGTTCTGGTCATTTCAGAGCCGAAGCTTATCTACCGCGGAAGAAGAAAAACCAAACTAAAAGCACAAGGCCGAGTGGTGCACCCAACATGTACATTAAAATTGGAACTGCAACTCTTCCGTATGCATTATCAACAACTTGCTTAATAGACTTCATAGTCCCCCCTTGCTACAGGAAGACAAGCAAACCATTAGCCAGATTGATTATGGTTAAAAAGCTGTTTCTTTTCAGATGAGATGAGGATCGAACTAAAACTCCCCAAAAGAGGAATTGTGCGCTTAGAACGGGCCGTTTTCATTCGGTGAATTGGGGTCCAGCGGCTGACCCAGATCCCAAAGCTCGGCGATTTTATCCCCTTCAAAACGGAAGATATGAACCACAGCGACATCAGGCTGATCTGCGACAGCCCTCTTAACCAGAGAATGAGTAATAACTTTATTCCCGTCTTCATATATGAACTTTGTTTCAAACGATTTGTTCGGATGAGATTTAGAAGCGGACTCCATCGCTTCCATCAATGACCGGCGGTCACCTTTGAAATACTGATTGTGGTGAATGAAGTTTGAAGCCACATACTTTTCATATGCCGGTCTTACGTTGCCTGAACTTGCCATTTGCAAAAATGAAGTTGCGATTTCTTTATTAGTCACTGTTCCCGCCTATCGATTTAAAATATTTTTTAATATAACTGATATTTTGCGCGGCCGACAAGGTAGCGATGTGGCCGTCGGGCCTGATCACGTAAACTGCGCTTTCTACAAAACCCTTTTTGGCCACACCCGGGCTCCATGGAAACTCGAAAAGTTTAAGCTCCAGTCCGGCTACCGGTTTTTTAAATTCTTTTTTAAAACTTTCTTTCACCTTGCCGTAAACGTGCACTTGCCAGTCTAAATTCTTCAACGGCTCATAATTATGCGAACCGCCGATTGCAGCCCAAGGAAGACGGTCGCCCGCACGAATAGTTCCTAATTTTCCCTTACTGAGAAAACTTTCATGATAGTGAATTCGTATTTGCGAAACAGTTCGAAACATTAATTTTAAACCTGCCTTGAAGCGGGTTACGCGCGAAAAAAATTCAGGTAAAACATAAGTTCGGAACAATGAACCGGCTAAACCCCGGCTGGCGATAACTTTGAACGCCTGATCGGTGGATTTGATCAGCACCTTCGCAAAGGCCATTCTCTCAGCTTCGTAACTTTCCAGAATTTTTTCGCTGAAGCGTCCATTGATTACATCACTGAGCTTCCACGCCAGGTTAATGGCATCTCCGATACCCGTATTCATTCCCTGCCCGCCGGCAGGACTGTGAATATGGCCGGCGTCTCCTGCAATAAACACTCGTCCTTTTTGAAAGTGCGTCGCGACTCTGTGATGAACGTGATAAGTTGAAAACCAGTTCACTTTTTTTACATTGAGGCCTGTGTTTATTCTGATTGATTCTGCAACATCATCGTAGCTGAGCTTCTCTTTTTTTTCGCTCTCTGGCGGCACGACGCCGGTCAGCCTGATACTTCCTTTTGACTTGATCGGCATCACAATACAAAAGTCTTTCATGCTGACACTGATTTGAACTCCGCCCTCAGCCATCTCGCCGGTGGCTTGAACGTCGGCGACAAAAAAGATCTGCTCGTAAGATCCGCCCGGAAAGCTTTCTTCGTTAAAATGCCGGACCGCACTTCGCGCCCCGTCGCAGCCGCAAAGGTATTCAGCTTTTATGACTTCTACTCCTTTGGGACTTTTAATTTTTGCTGTAACTGAATTTTTATTCTGCGAAAGACCGATGAGTTCTGTCTGCCGTTCAATGACGACGCCTTCTTTTTCGAGCTGTTTACATAACAGCGCTTCATGAACATCCTGAGAGCAAAACAGAAGATACGGAAACGGGCTCATTTCTTTTCCGATGGCGCCGAACTTTGCGGTCGCCACTTTTTTACCTTTGCGCCTTAAGATCAATTCAGGAACTTCAATGCCGGCATCAATCAAGTCCCGGGCGATTCCCAATTGATTATAGAACTCGAGTGTTCTGGCCTGTACTGCTAAAGCGCGGGATGTTTCGCCCGGGCCGGCGCTTTTGTCGAAAATCCGGAAGGCAATTCCTTTTCTTTTCAGCCAGAGAGCGAGAACTAAACCGGTTGGGCCGGCACCGCAAATGAGTACGGGAATTTTGTTTTCAGAAGCCACAGAAAAATCGTACAGGACATAGTTAATTAGATAAAGCCAGGACGCTCCATGCATTGAGCTTTACGATTTGGTTGTAATCATACACCCCGACCCCGACGTTCAGATCGCGCAGCGAAGTCAAAGTTTCGGAAAACTCTTTCAGTGAGGGCACAACTTGCCCTTTCTTGCCTTTGAAAGGAGTCGGCTCTACGTGAATCATGACGCCGCTGCGGTGATTCACAAATTTAATAACTTCTTTGGCCGCTTCTTTGGGCCACTGCGCGGTAAATTTCTTTTTACCGTACTCCGCCGCCCATTGCTGCCAGATCAATTCTGTAACGAGGTAGTCCAGCTTACTTGGGCCTTCCAGCTTGAGAAGCCCGTGAATATCAAGACCGGTCATTTCTTTGATTTCTGAACCCGTATAAAGCTTGCCGTTTGATTTTGCCGGCCATGTGTGAACCACATAAGATTTTTTTCCTGCATTGCGTGCGCTGGCATTCATGATGGCAATAACTTCGGTCATGCCGCGCGCTCTGAAGAAAAGCCAGTCGTCCCCGCCCAAAGGCGAATCCGGATAAAACGATTTGAAGGTAGCAGTTGCAACGGGATTATAATCGGTTTGTTTGTTCCAGTTAAAATCAACGCTGGGCTCTAGTGCTTCAAGTCCATCGAGATCGGGATGGCGGTAAAGTAAATCTTCGTAAAGGCCCTGCACCCATTTTCTGAATTCAGGATGCCAGAGCGAAACCGGGTATATATCTTTTCCCGGCCGGTAATCTCTTCCTTTTTTGTCTTTTACCCGCCATTCAGGATTCTTTTCCCACGCTTCTTTGAAACTGTTGATCGGCACAACAGCCACCACGCGGATTCCATTGCTTTTAGCTGCCGTTGTCAGCTCTTTCAGAATGTTGTGAATACCAAAGCCCTTTTCGACAGAGGCGAATTTGTAATCCGTCATATAGTACGCGCCGTACACACTGCTGAACGCATAAATAAACAAAGTGTTTATAGAGCCTTTTTTCGAATTTTCGATGATTTCGCTGACAACTTCTCCGACCTTTTTTTTAGGATAAAGTTTGTACATGTAACTGATGTCAATTCGCATTCCGTTTACTTTGAACTCGGGCGCCGGTAACGGCTGCACCACGGCAACAGCTAATGCGAATGCAAATATTTTACTGGGCTTTGTAAAAAATTTTCCGCAAACAACATCAAACAACTTCAGCAGTAGATTAAACACCTTTTTTCGAATTGCAAAATGCGATCCTTGTTTTCCCTCTGTAAAAGTGCCAAAAAATCACAGCAGCAAGGAATTAATTCCCCGTAATTTTGTTTGAAACTACCCTTGTGGGGTTAATTCGTACCAAACTAAAAAAATGTTTCGACACAAAACTTTAGAAACTTCAAAAAAAATTCGTGAATCATTTTCGTCATTTACAGATTCGACAATTAGCGAAATTTTTGTTGGTCCAGACATGTTAAAAAAAATTAATTTTTTGAATGCAAAAAATTTTTCTCTATGTAACTTTAAGAACAGAAGGAGGTTAAGAAAAATGAAGATTATTAATGACGGTCTCATTTTCATTAGCAAGGAAGCTTTAACTCAGTCATTTAACAAACAAAACACATCCCTTACTGGTTTTGAGAAACATGCATTGTTTTAGCGGAACTTAAAATCTTTAGCGGGCCCCGACTGAAATTTCTCAGCGGAGCCAAACATAATAAGCAACGAAATGATAACCCGGAGTTCAGGTGGCGTGGCCGCACGGCTACTCGCATGCCTTTTTTCCGAAAATTAACCATTTATTTTTCATTTCGTAAAGGGACCATGCCGGATTTTCAACAAATTATCAGCGTTTATCCGTGCATCAAACTCGAAGGAGAATTAAAAAATGAATAAAAAGAAATACTCTTTTTCGCTGACAGCAATACTTTTCAGTATGCTGACTTTTTTAAGTGTGCAAACTCCTGCACAAACAGCGAGTCCTGTCATAAAAGGTTTGCGGGTTGATCCCAGCTACTTTTATGGCTCTCATTCTGGGCAGTCGGTTACAGCCGTTGCCAACGACATTGTAAGCAAAGCAAAAAATACCGGAACTAATACATTATTCCTTTATGCTTACAATTCAGTTTACGGTGCTTGGTATCCTACAACCTACACTCAATCTGCGGTTGAGGGTGGATACGGTAAAGCCAACATCTTCAAAGAAATCACAACAGTCGCCAAAGCCAACGGTATTAAAGTTGTAGCGGTCGTACCGGTAAATAACTTTAGAACAGTATGGACTAACAATCCGGCCTGGCGTGTGAAAACCAAAGCAGGAGCCGATTACAAGCCGTTCGCGGATGTATACCAGCTTTCAGCTCATAACCAGGATTTCAAAAATTGGTTAAAAGGTCTTTACCAGGATCTACTAGCTAAAAATCCTGACATCGACGGTCTCGAAGCCGTTGAACCGACAGTAGATTACTACTGGCGTAAAGAAGTGGATTACAGTGCGTCAGCTAACAACGCTTACAAAGCTAAGTACCCGACAGGAACACTTGGCGATGCAAACTGGGTTGCCTTTCGTGCTCAAGGTATGACTGACCTGATTCAGATTTTAACTTCTACTGCAGCAGCAGCCGGAAAGAAATCTTACTTGGTTCAGACCTTGCCTGTGAAATCTGACGGAACATTGCACCCGCTTTCTATTTTGCGTGACAATATCGGTCTTGATTTGGACGGTATCATGGCGATGCCTTCAAACAAGCTGACATATGTGATGGCAGAGTTGATCTGGCAGCAATGGGCAGCGGATTACGGTGCCACGAAGTTTAATCCTTCGACTTGGACCCGTGCAGCCACTCAGGCTTTTAAAAACATGATCGGTTCGCGCGCGATTCCTATTGCACACTTTGAGATTTCTACATTTGCCGGGGCTTACACAACTGTAACACCGACACTTTCTGAATTTCAGGCTGCGATGGATTCAGTTAAAGACTTAAATATCGGTGTCGATGTTTATGACTTTGAACAAATCAGAAAAGCCAACGCATGGACTCAGCTATCTGTATGGAAGAACTACACTGGAACAACAACGACGTCGCCAACTCCGGCGCCAGCGCCTGCTCCATCGCCTTCTCCCACTCCGGTTGCCTCGTGCCCATCAACAACAAAATCGATCACTTCACCTGCGAATAGCGCCGGTCAAACTCAGGTTTGTACAGCCACATTACCAACGTCGACAGCCAGCACGACTGCTGTTGTTGCAAGCGTGACTAATGGCGGAAAGTACTCCTTAGTATGTCAGTCAACCGGAGCATGGGCGGCTACGCCTACAACTTCAAGTTGTCCGGCACCTGCGGTAAGCTCAGTGATGTGTCCTTCGATCACAAGAACTTTTGCATCTGCGCCTAACAGCTCAGGTCAAACTCAAACATGTTCGGCGACATTACCAAAGTCAGTCCCTAGCAGCACTCCTGTTCAGGCAACTGTAACTGGTGGCGGTTACTACTCAGTAGTATGTACGAATACGGGTTGGTGGTCAGGAACTGTGAGCACCATTTACTGTCCGCCTCCGGGCACGACAGCACCGGCTCCTGCACCTGCACCTGCGCCAGCCCCTGCACCGGCTCCATCTCCTACACCGACTCCAACTGGACAGGTCTACGGGATCACGATTGATCAGATCGGAAATTTAAGTTCGATCATTACATCGTTAAAGAGCTTAAGCCAAAAGCCGACCACACGTATCGTGTTTGATGAAGGTATGGCCGCTTCGTATTACGCGAATGCCGCTTCACAAATTCATGCGGTCAGCTTTGTCATGGGTGAAATTCTGGATTCTTTCTACATGAAGTCGATTACAACTTCACAGTACGGAGCCAGAACAACTGAGTACATGAACACATTGGGAAACAATGTTGATATCTGGGAAGTCGGAAACGAAATCAACGGCGAATGGCTGGGATCAACTGCTGACGTCGTTGCAAAAATGTCGACCTCTTACAACCTTGTGAAAAATGCAGGTAAGAAAACCGCTCTGACTCTTTATTATAATGAAGACTGTTGGATGTACCCTCAAAACGAAATGTTTACTTGGGCGCAAAACAACGTTCCGGCCGCTATGAAGTCGGGTCTTGATTATGTATGGATCAGTTATTACGAAGACGATTGTAACAATCTTCAGCCGAACTGGCCTGCAGTTTATCAAAAACTGGCAGCTATGTTCCCGAATTCAAAAATTGGTTTCGGAGAAGTTGGTACAAACGTTTCATCGAAAAAAGCGTCTTACATCACTCGTTACTATAACATGAGCATCGCTCAGCCGAATTATGTCGGCGGGTACTTCTGGTGGTACGGATTCCAGGATTTTGTTCCGATGACGAATCCACTTTGGACTACTTTCAACGAAGCGATCAGAAACTAAAGGAGTAGAAAATGAAAAATTACTTACTCACACGATTAACAATGGGAATGATGGTAGCTCTTATCGCGGGCTCATGGTTAACCGGCTGCTCTCCGAGCGGTGTCAGTACAACTGATGAAGCTGTTTCATCTATCGAAGGAATGCCGACACTTCAATACCCATTGAGTGTTAACAGAACTATCGAAACGGACCAGCAGTCTATCGAAAATTAGTTTTAGAAAAACAATTTCTTCCGGATTGTTTTTCACGGCCTCTCTGCGCCCCCCGCAGAGAGGCTTTTTTTTCTGTCATCATCTTACATTATAAAAATCTGTTAAATTAATTTCCTACAATTTGAGCTTCTCTGTGAAAACGCTTAATTAAAGTTCAGTAATTTGTCGTGATTTCTTCACAAACAATAGCTGATTTGCTTTTATTCCAGCGTGCTGTAGAAGGGCGCACCTATGACATTGACGACATCACTTGAGGCGCAATCAAAGCAAGCCGATTTTTTTGAACTCGCTGAATCCGTACTGGATTTTTTATGGACTGCCGATCCAAACGGAAAAATCGACTATATAAATCGTCGCTGTCACGACTATATCGGAAAGACCAACTCGGGCGATCCCGTCACGAACTGGCTGCGCGCCGTTCACCTGGATGACAATCCCGAATCTACTAGAAAATGGAAAGAGTCTGTTGAAACTGGAAAGCTTTTTGAAACTCAATGCCGTATTCGCCGCTTTGACGGAACCTACCGCTGGTTTTTAGGGCGAGCGGCGCCTGTTCACGACAAAAACGGCAAGATCACCCGATGGCTGGGAAGCGCCACTGATATTCAAGAGCAGCGCCAATTACTGATGGATTTGAATCAGTCGCGTAACAAACTTCAGGTCATTCTCGAAGGAATTACAGATGGCGTAACCGTTTTCAGTAAAACAGGAGAGGTCATTTACGCAAACCCGGTCGGTGCGGAGATGTGCGGCTTTGACAGCGTAACAGAAATCCTGGCCAGCGATACAGCCACGCTCATCAACAATTTTGTCGTCGCAAATGAGGCCGGCGAACTGATTCCGCCCGAAAAGCTTCCGGCTGTTCTGGCCTTACAAGGACTAAAACCGCCTGAAACTGTCATACAGTTCAAAAATAGAAGATCAAATGACACTCGCTGGGCCATTATCAGCGCGGCCCCCGTGTTTGATCACACTGGCGAAGTTCTTTATTCAGTCTGCATTTTTAAAGATTTCACGGCTCACAAAGTTCAAGAGCAGACGCTGAAAAAAAATAAAGCCATATTGAAACTGATCGCGGACGCAGGCATTGCACTAAATGCATCTCTTGATGCAGGAAGCACGGTGCAAAAACTTTGTGAGTTACTGGTTCCTGCTATTGCAGACTGGTGTATGATCGAAATCATCGGTGATACGGAAACTGCAGTGAGTAAAACCTGGCACCCCGATGCTAATAAAAGAGAAGAGCTTCTGAGCTTTCAGAAAAAATTATATTCCGGCTGGAAGAGTATGACCACCGCATCCTCTGTTATAAGAACCGGACAGCCTGCAATATTTCATCATCTGACTGAAGAAATCATCCGTGCGTCCACCTCTGAAGAAAATCATGTTCAGTCTATCCTTGCGATGAAAATTAAATCTGCCATGGTCGTTCCAATTGTGGGAAGCTTCGGGCGGCTGGGAGTTATTACCCTCGTCTTTTCAGAGTCGGACCGCCACTATTCGAATTTTGAACTTGCAGCGGCAGAAGAAATCGGGCGAAGAGCTGGCCTTGCTATTGATAAAATCCTGCTTTATAAACGCGAACGCAAGGCCAGAGAGCAGGCTGAAAAAGCAAATAACTATAAGTCGACATTTCTGGCCAATATGTCTCATGAGATCAGAACGCCCCTGAATTCTCTGATCGGATTTAACAAGCTGTTGCAAAATGAAGATTTAAAACCGGAAATGCGGCAGCGTTATCACGATATCATTCAGAAAAACGGCGAACATCTGATGGCTTTGATTAATGACATTCTGGATCTGTCAAAAGTTGAAGCCGGCCAGCTGAAAATGGAAATGGCAAACTGTTCGGTCAAAACTCTTATCTATGAAATTTTTGATTCCATGCAGACCAAGGCTTACGGAAAAAATATTTCGCTTTCACTTGATATGGAAACAGAAATACCGGATCAGCTTGTAACCGACAGCCTTCGTTTAAAACAGATTCTGACTAATATTATCGGTAATGCGATTAAATTTACTCATCAGGGATGGGTCCGGATATTTGTGAGCCTTGACCGAAAAAGAAACCGCATGATCTTTGATGTAATGGACTCCGGCATCGGCATCGGTGCTGATTCGCAAAAGCATTTGTTTCAGCCGTTCTCTCAGGCGGACGCCTCTGTCACGAGAGAGTACGGCGGCACCGGTCTTGGGTTGTTTCTCTCAAAGAAACTGGCAAACGGCCTTGACGGAGACTTGTATCTCAGCAGCTCCGAAGAGGGAAAAGGCAGTGTATTCACTCTTGAAGTCAGTACGAATTTAAAACCCATTACAAACTTCGAAGATGCCGTAAAAGAAATGAAAAAATGCCTGAAAGGCAAAAAAGTTCTTGTTGTCGATGATTCTAAAGATAACCAGTTTTTAATAAATCAGTTACTGAAACGTTCCGGAATCGTTGTTGAATGCGCAGACAACGGTAAAATCGGTTTTGAGAAGGCAATGGCCGGGGATTACGACATGGTCTTTATGGACGTTCAAATGCCGGTATTAGACGGCCACTCCGCTACCCGATTGTTAAGAGAAAATAACTATCTTCGCCCGGTGGTCGCTTTAACGGCACACGCAATGCGCGACGACCGGCAGAAATGCATTGAAGTGGGTTGCGATGGCTTTTTAACAAA
>JAJFMT010000015.1 GCA_020696855.1 Pseudobdellovibrio sp. | reverse complement strand
CGTGATACGACGACAATCAATCAAAATCTTTCGGCGCTGAACGCGCGTGTTCTGGCATTAGAAAATTTAGTTTTACCGAGAAGTCTTACGCTCACGATCAAAGACATTCACTACCTGGCAAAAAAAGATTTCGTAAAAACGGCACAGACCAAAACTTATTCATTGTCTTCATCGGCGCTTCACCGCAACTTAAAAGAAATGAACCGCAACTCTCATAACTTTGCGGCTCAGATGTTCTTCGCGAAGCTTGCGCAAAGCTTCAGTTACGAACAATTTTTCAAAATTAAGTTTCCCGAAATCCCTCTTGAAGAAATCAAAATTTACAATGGCTCCGGTTACCCTATATTCCAGGGCAATGTAAAACTTTATAATAAAGCTTCTTGCCGTTCTGTTGTTGAAATGATGGCGGATCTACGCCAGGCGCTTTCTCAGCAGGGCTTAGAGTTCAAACACATAATGGCTGTCGCCGGAAAAGACGCCGCGGCCGACGGTAACAGCACGGTAACTCAGATCTACGGAACCGATGATACCAACGGCGCCCTTATTGCCAAAACTGGCTCGGTAGCTGATACCATCGCTCTTGCCGGCATGATTTCGACCGAAAATGAGAATACATTTTTTCACACCAGTTTTGATGTTGAGCAAACCCCTGCTGACCGCAAAATGGCTTACGGCAAAATCCGTGACTGGATTATCAGCCGTGTACAAGGCAAAAAGAAAAGTAATCTTGATCAGTATGTTCCGAAAAGCTTTCTTCCGTTCGACAAAGAAAGCCCGCTGGATCTTGTTCAGCCGCCTACGAAGCTGAAATAAAAAAAGCTGAGTTTTTTGCTCAGCTTTTTTAATACCAAATAATTTTTAAGAATTATTATCCAAAAATCTTTTGAAAGAATGATTTTACTTTATCGCCGATAGATTTCGGCGCTGTTTTAGCCTGACCGCCACGGGCATTGCTGCGGAAGTTGCGGCTTTGAGCCGGCTGTGAAGGCCTAGCATGAGCCGCTTCGTTTGAACGCGGCTGGCTGCCGTTAGCGTGCTGTGGACGTGGTTTATTACCGCCCTGTCCTTGTCTTGGCCGGTCACCGTGTTTGTGTTCACGGTTCTGATCTTTATGCTGATGACGGGGTGGACGCTGACCATGGGGTTTCGCGTGCTGTGGACGGCCTTCTGCGCCTTCACCACGAGGTGCTTGCGAACGCTGTTGATCAGCGCCTTCAGCACGACTCGCGTTTTGGTTTTCCGGCCTGTCGCCCCGGTTATTTTCCGGTCTGTCACCGCGAGGTGGACGCGGGCCGCGGTCTTTGCGATCCGGTCTGCCGCCTCTGTCACCGCGGTCGCCGCCTCTGCCGCGAGGGCCGCGGCTGTCACGGGGACCATCGCTTCGGCGTTTGAAAACATTGTCTTCAGATTGAAGCGGTTTAAAATCTTTTAATAACTCAGAGTCTTCCATAAAGAGCACTTCGATTTTCTTTTTTGTATACTCTTCAACTCTTCCAAGCGATTCAACATCGCGGTCAGAAATCAGAGAAAACGCTTTACCTTCGTTACCCGCACGGCCGGTACGGCCGATACGGTGAACATAAGACTCTGCATCCTGTGGCATTTCAAAATTTACAACCAGGTCTACCCCGTTGATATCAAGACCGCGGGCGGCAACATCTGTTGCAACCAAAACGTTATGATCATTTTCAGCTTTGAATTTTTCGATGACGTTGTTTCGCTGGCTTTGGTTCATCAAACTTGAAATTCCCATAGCAGGAATTCCGTTATCCATTAAAAACTTCGCTAAACGGTCCACGTTATGCTTGAAGTTAGTAAAGATCATCGTCTGCTTCGGATTTTCTTTTTTAATAATCGAAAGCAAGAATTGCGGTTTTTCTTCCTGACCGACGTGAAGAATAACATCTTTCACATTTTCGGCTTTAGCCTGGTCACGGCTGATGTTGATTTCAACCGGCTCAGCGCCGAATTGATAAGCGGTATTTAAAACATCAAAATTTAAAGTCGCACTGAATACAAGAAACTGTCTTTCGCGAGGTACGCGCGAAAGGATGTACTTCATGTCGTCTTTAAAGCCCATGTCAAACATGCGGTCTGCTTCATCAAAAATAATCGCAGCAACCTGTTTAAGGTCGACATGATTTTCTTTATACAGGTCAATTAAGCGGCCCGGAGTTGACACTACGAACTGAAGGCCTGATAGCAACGCTTCTTTTTGTTTTTCGTAACCGGTGCCGCCATAAAGCGGATAACTTTTTAGACCTGTTCCGAACGCTATCTTACCGACATTCTCGTTAATCTGGTCAGCCAGTTCGCGCGTTGGCACAAGAATCAGAATGAAACTTCTGGCATTCCAGTTTTTAAAGGCGCGCTCATGAGCAGGATCATCGCTGGTTCTTAAAATTCTTTCGATGAGAGGAATTAAAAACGCAGCGGTTTTTCCTGTTCCGGTTTGTGCAAGGCCTGCCACATCTTTACCCGCGAGAATGTGCGGGATTGTTTGCTCTTGGATGGCGGTTGCTTCCGTGTAGTTCAATTTTTCGATGGCCGAATTTAGCCGGGGATCTAGATTCAATTCAGAGTACTTCATTATGGACTAGTTAATTATTAGATCAGAGAGTTGCTGTCACGCATGAAGGGCACTATGAGGAAACTTTGCGCATATAGCCATTTAGGCCAACATCATTTTAAATGGGTACTGATAAAACTATCCAGAATCTGAGTGAATTCTTCATATTTTTCGTAATGAACCCAGTGGCCTGCGCCCTTGATCTCGGCGCCGGTAATCATTGGGTTCACCATCTGCATTTTTTCAAATTCATCAGCCTTTAAAACATGCGAATTTTCACCGCGAACAAGAAGAACAGGCATTTTAAACGAGCTGACCTCTAGCCAATAATCTTTCTTGTGGCCTTCTCTTACGATATCAATGACAGCCTGCTTAGAAAACTTCCAATCATACAAGCCGTCTTCTTTTTCTTCGATATTAGCCTGCAGAAAAGTTAACAAAACCTGAGCCGGCTCATGCGGAGTAAAAAGAGTCAGAAAGTCATTTTGGAAAAAGGCTTTCATTTCATCTTTTGTATTGAACGGAGTTGGCACAATATTCAGCATTTTTTCGTAATACTTGTAGCTCTCAGGGTTAACATCGGCCCCCATGTCTTCAATACATAAAGTTTTAACTTTTTCAGGGTAAGTGTGAGTAAACACCATCGCTACCCGTCCGCCCATTGAGTGTCCGACAAGATGAAAGCTGTCCCAGCCGAGATCTTGTGTAATTTTGTATAAGTCTTCAGCAAAATCCGCCGGCTTATAGGCGGATTGCGGCTTCATCGAGCGGCCGTGGCCTCGTTGATCGTAGATCAAACACTGGTATTTGCCTTCAAGCTTGTTGGCAATTTTTCTCCAGTTGGCGGCAAAGGCCATAAGGCCATGTACGAAAACAATCCGCTGTTCTGAATTGGCCCCTAAAATGTAATGATGAAAATTATCGATGTGCACCTCACTTAATTACTCGACTTGAAAACGATGCTCAATTAAAAAATAAGAATGACCAATGCGGAATTTGCCCGGCTTAAAGATTACTACACAGAAAAATTAGTTCGCCAGGCTAATTCGATTGATCATCACGCAGTCCAAATCGTTAAGAAATTGAAAGATTCCAAATTTCAGGCCTATCTTGTTGGGGGCGGAGTCCGCGATTTGCTAGTGGGTTTAAAGCCAAAAGATTTCGATATCGCAACTAATGCGTCTCCTCAGGAAGTTAAGAAGAAAGTTTCAAACGCATTCATTATTGGGCGCCGTTTTAAACTGGTTCATGCCCGCCGCGGTGATGCCATTTATGAAATTGCAACCTTCAGGCGCGCGGCTACAAGCGAAGAACTTGAAACCACCGGCGAAGAGGACCGCCGCCTCATTGAAGAAAATTTTTTCGGTAACATCGAAGAGGATTCATTTCGCCGCGACTTTACGGTGAACTCACTTTACTACGATCCGATCGATAACGTCATAGTCGATCATTGCAAAGGTTTACTGGATATTCACGGACGCGTACTTCGCATGATCGGCCCGCCGAGAGAACGCCTGATTGAAGATCCGATTCGCATGCTTCGCGCTGTGAGGCTTTCACAAAAATTAAAATTCAGCATAGAGCCCGAATTGCGGCTGCAGCTTAATTTGCTGAAGACTGAACTCAGAAGAGCAGCGGCTCCGCGAATCCGTGAAGAGTGGATTAAATTTTTCAGGCTTCCGGATGCTGACCAGGCTTTGATGGAACTTTTTGATCTGGGAATTTTTGAAGTTATTCTTCCTAGTTTTCATAAAATGTTTACTCATGATGATGAACGCGAACATTTCTTACATTACATCCGGCAGTTTGATTATTACGGAATTAATTTAAGCGATACGACTGAGTTGATGGCCGCCATTTTAGTTTCGTTTTTGTGGTCGACAGAGAAACATCCGGTTCAAATCGACAAGCTGGTTGATAACGAGAAGTTTTTACTTTTCTGCAGAGATGAACTTGGCGTTTTCAAAGCTGAAGTCGGAGCCTTTGTTCAGGCGATGCATTTTATCCGGCCTCTTCAGAACATCCCTTCTTACAAAAAACGCGGTGAAAAACGCCAGCGGTCTTTGGTTTCTCATACAGCTTTTTGGCTTTCGCTGAAGCTGGGTCTCCTGACTCAGCAGTTAAGCGTGGCGGATTATGTGTTCTGGGAATACGAATTTGACCGCTTCAATCAGTAAAACCTAATTCAATCTCGGCCGGCCGAAGCAACCACTTTTGAAGTGTCAGATCTTTTTACACAAGGCTCTCATTTGCGTTTGCTGCAGGTTTTTCACCGTAAATCCTTGAATCAATTCTCATATATTGAATTAGAACCCTAAAATTCTGGAATAACTTCTGCATCGCCTTTGGACTGAAACAAGGGGTAGTGGCACGTGCGATTTCTAATCTCCGCCATTTTGGTATTCAGCTTCGCTTTTCATCCGTCGGTATTTGCTGCCGATCAGATTGAATTCGAAGCCGGCGCAAGGCCAAGACCAGCGGCCACCAAACGCCCCCTCACCACTCAAAACACAGTCGTTGTCGAAGCACCGGTTGGCGAGCAAAAAGCCAGAATCACCGTTGCCGAAACCCGCGATATCCAGCCTGCCCAGCTTGAAGAACTTTTGCTGGATCAAAAACTTCAGAACACCGACGTTATTCTCAGTACCGACAACACAGAGGTCGTCAATTCGGCCTTAAAAGCCACTTCTGGCGCCAACGACAAAAGGCTTTTAAGAATTATTCCGATCGGGCGCTTAGCAAGCGCAAGTGAAAAACTGGCTGCCGGTTTTAAAAATTACTACAGCAATGTTCAGGATACGTTAAGAAACGACCGCATCGGCTTGACAGTATTAACGATCACCGTCGGTATCGATACCATGATCTGGCTTCATGCTTCTTCATTTGATATGCACCAGAAAACTTCAATGATTATTATGAATCTGGTTATGGCAGCTACGTTCGGATTGGACCGCGACCTTTGGGGAAAAATCAACAAGCCTGTTAAAAACCGCCTGATCAGGATTTTCGACCGTTTTATTCCTGAAGGAAATTTACAAAAAGTAAAAACTATCGCTTCACAGTACGTTGCTAACTTTTCTTTAGGTGTCGGCATTCAGCTGACAAGAACCAGCCTTCTGTCTCTTGACCATATCAGCGATGTCATAACAACCGGATCGTTCTGGTTAACGGCAATGAAGCTGAGTGGCCTTGTTACATTAACAACCTTTGCGTGGAGTGAACTTTACTCTGACGTGAATGCAGAAAAAAATCCTGTCGCAAAGTCAATGCTGAAGCGAATGGGCGAAGCCCGCGGGATTATCATGGCTCAGCTGGCAAGCGTGGCTATGGTGCTGCAGCCTCACGTGTACGGCAGCACTCCAATCGTCAGCTATGTGATTCACGGAACTATCGGTTTAATTGCATTGATGAACGCGCACAGAATAGTGAACTGGCTTGAATCCAACAAGGTCGTTAATAAAATTTACCGCAAAATTCAGACTTTCGAAAACTTTATCAATGCCGGATTAAACATCGAAAACAGCCCTCAGGCCAAGGCGCGCGAGCGTACTTTACAGTCGCGGCAGCGCCAGCAACAGCGCCCTGCCGGGCGCTTGCAGTGCCGCGCTCTTTTTGCGCGCTAATTTAAACTTTCAGCTGCTTTAACGATCGAATCAGAATCAATGCCGTGCTTACGGTAAAGATCAATCGCATTGTATGCGCTTTGACCGAACTCTCCGTGCACACCGAGCGATTTTAATTTCAGCGGAACATTTGCCAGCACCAGTTGATGCGACACAAATGTACCAAGCCCCATTAACACCTGGTGATCTTCAACCGTCACAAGACGCCCGTCACACTTCTTCAGAACTGAAGCTAAGGAAGCCGTGTCGAGTTTGTTCAACATGTTCAGATTAATCACGATTGAGCCGATGTTTTTGCTTTTCAGTTTTTCGCCCGCAGCCAGCGCTTCGCCCACCAATGAACCGGTAGTAACGATTGCTACATTTTTTGAAGCTCCTGAATTTTCAGATAAAATCTGAATGGCTCCCGGTTTGTATGAAATATTATTCTTATCGTTTTTAAAAGTTTTCGGAAAGTTTTCACGGCCCAAAAAGAAAATTGAACTGTGCGGTTTTCTGCCGTTAACTTTAACGTCTGCAAATTTCTCAATAACCTGAGTCATTAACGCCTCAGCCTCTTCGCTGGAACTTAAAGAATATAAATCCACACCTGGAATCGACGCCAGCATGGCCATATAGCTAAGAGCCTGATGAGACGCGCCGTCAGCAGCATCCTGAAAACCGGTATGTGAAAAGACACCGATGACAGGAGCTTCAGAGAGCATCGCCATCGTTAAAGGTAATGCCCCTTTTGTAACGCCGAACTGGGCAAATGTATCAACGACAGGAATGTAACCTTGCTTTGATAATCCTGCTGCTGTTGAAACCATGTTACTTTCTGCAACACCCACATCAATTGACGCTTGCGGAAATTCTTTTCTGAATCCGGCAACACCTGTTGAGCCCGGCAAATCCGAAGTGACAGAAATAACCGGCAAACCTTTTTTAAAACAATTCACCATGGCTTTTGAAATTCCGGTTTGAATTTTTTCACCGGTGTCAGGTTTAGCATTGGCTTTGATTTCTTTTTCTTTTGCTACCAGCTCTTCAATCCAGGTGTTGAAAATCGCAGGAACTTCGTCGTTACCGTAAATTTCTTTGATGAATTCCGGAAGTTCCGTCGGCGACTTGCACGGAAACCCGTGGCCACCGCTTGCCGATTCTGCTGTCTTTTTCGTGCCGATACCTTTTACTGTTTTTGCCCAGATGGCCACCGGCTGTTGAGGATTCTGCAAAGCCTGCTGCATAGCGAATTCCAGAGTTGTGGCACAAGCCTGAAGATCATTTCCGTTTTCTAATTTAACGAGCTTCCAGCCCAGCGCCTCAAGCGCGCTGAAGCTCGGGTTCATCGAAAATGCATCCTGGTCAATACGGCCGGAAAGTTTCGTGTTGTTATCTGAAATAATTAATACAAATGGTGATGTCATTCCTCTTTTTGCAAGGCCCGGCACTGCAGCCATGGCTTCTTTTGCTTCGCCTTCCATTGCGGCGCCGTCAGAAAGAACACAAAAAGTAACGCGGTTTAAATTCCCTGCAAGCTTGTCGGCTAATGATAGCCCCTGCGATTGAGGAAATGCAGAACCTAACGGACCATTACTTAAATAAACACCCTCTTCAAAGCAGTGAACTTCACCGTGGCCTGTTAAGCCGCTTTCGATTGAGCGGAATTTTTTTAAGGAATTCAGTTCAAGCCCTGCCATACAGTAGTTGGCTTTCAGCGCATACAAACCGTTTTCGCAGTGACCGGCGTCATTCACGATATGAGCCACTTCGTGCCAGTTTTTATTTTGCTTTTCAGCTTCGTTAAAGACGATCGCGTGCAATGACGACATCAGCTCAGCTAACGCTGCAGGGCCGCCGTAGTGTGAAGCGGCTCCGCCAAGAACTGCGTACATATCCATCAAGGCCACGAGAGCCCGAGTAGACTTAGGATCCGCAGCTTTGAGCTCAGTTCCGTTCTGCAGTTTAACGGTTTTGGCAAACTGTGGTTTCTTGTTTTGGTGTCCTGCTAATTTTACTTTGATTTGAAGCGGCTTAATATTTGACATGCCCTATTTAAGCCACAAGGAGCAGGTTTATCAACCTTGGATTTGGCTTCACACCCCGCATTCAGGAGCTATTTTCCTTGAAGGTAAAGGCAGACAAAGCCAAACTGGCTTCCCATGGAAAACAGTCTTTCTCTACAGCAAATTCGTTTACTACCTAAAATCGATCTTCATCGCCATTTAGATTGCTCTATGCGCTGGAGTACGCTGCTAGAAGTAGCAAAAACTCTTAAGCTTGATATTCCCAGCGATGTTTCTAAACAAGCGCAGCATTTTTTAGTGACAGAACCGATGGTGAATCTTGAAGCGGTTCTCAACAAATTTTTAATTGCGCAGAAAGTTTTAGCCAGTGAAGAAATTTTGGAAAGACTGGCCTATGAAGCCTGCGAAGACGCATTCAACGATGGCGTTCGCATTATGGAAATGCGGTATGCTCCGACTTTTATTGCTGATGGTCACCCGAACTTAACATTCGAAAAAATTCATCAGGCTTTTTTACGGGGCCTTGACCGCGCTCAGAAAAAAATGCCGATCGCTACAGGCTTAATCTGTATCTTGCAGAGGATTTTACCTTTAGAAAAAGTTGAACGTGTTACACAGTTTGCAATTGAAAATAAAAATTCATTTCTGGCGGTTGATCTTGCCGACAATGAAGAAGGTTTTGAACCTAAAAAATTCGCGCCTTACTTCAGCCGCTTAAGAAACGCCGGCCTGTTCGTAACGATTCACTCAGGCGAAGCGCCGAATGCACTTGCTTCTCAGTGGATCAGAGACTCTATTGAAATTCTCGGTGCTGAACGGATCGGTCATGGTGTTCAGGCTATTCACGATGAAGCGCTCATGAAAGAGCTGATTAAAAATGACATCGCTTTAGAGTGCTGCCCGTACAGCAACTATCTGACCCAGGCCTTCCCAACCTATGAATCTCATCCGTTAAAAAAATTACTGGATTACGGCGTTGCAGTAACAATTAATTCGGATGACCCGGGAATGTTCGCCTCTACTCTTTCAGATGATTATTATCTGGCTCACCGCTATCAAAATATGACTCTTGAAGATTTTAAAAAATGTAATGCGAACTCTTACAAACACTCATTTATTTCAGAGCAGGAAAAAGCACGCGCATGGAAAGCTTAAGAAATTTTTATCCCGAGATCGAGCCGTTCAAAACCGAATTTTTAAAAGTTTCTGACATCCATACAATTTATGTCGAACAGTGCGGAAACCCGAATGGCCGCCCCGTTATTTTTTTACACGGCGGCCCTGGTGGCGGAATCCATTCTGATTACCGCCGTTACTTTGACCCGAATCATTACCGAATCGTACTTTTCGATCAGCGTGGGGCGGGCCGCTCAACTCCTGCTGCTGAACTTCGCGAAAATTCCACTTGGGATTTAGTTTCAGACATCGAAAAAATCCGCACCTATCTTGGGATTAAAAACTGGATTGTCTTCGGCGGAAGCTGGGGCTCAACTCTGGCCTTGTCGTACGCGGAAACCCATCCGGATAAAGTTAAAGGATTAATCCTTCGCGGGATTTTTCTTTGCCGGCCTTCAGAAATTAAATGGTTTTATCAGTTCGGTGCTTCAGAAATTTTTCCTGATGTTTGGGAGAGTTATTCCAGCTTTATTCCTGAGGCCGAACGCGGTGATTACGTGACAGCTTACTACAAACGCCTGACTGATCCGAATGCTGATGTCCGCTTGGCTGCTGCTAAAATCTGGAGCAAGTGGGAAGCCGCAACTTCGCGCTTGATCGTTGATATGAAGGCCATTGATGCCTTCGACGATCCGACATTCGCATTGCAGTTCGCGCGTATCGAATGCCATTACTTTACCAATAATGCGTTCTTCAAAACCGACAACTATCTGATTGAAAATGTTGCAAAAATCCGCCATATCCCGACCGTAATCGTTCAGGGGCGCTATGATGTGGTTTGTCCGGCAAGAAGCGCCTGGGATTTACACCGCGCTTTTCCTGAAGCGGAATTACATATAATTGCAGATTCCGGGCATGCCGCCAGTGAACCTGGGACGCGCTCTAAGCTGATTGAAATGTCAGACAGATTCCGCATCTATTAGTAAAACTTATACCTCACATATTTTCGTTTGTTTTGAAAACTCTTTTAATTTTTGGTTTAACTACCCCACGCAAGCGGGGGCTTGCACACCGGAGGAAGAACCACCGGTGAGATACCAAGGGGAAGAGTCATGAAGACAGTGAGTTTATTAAAATTAGGGGGCCTTGCACTAACGGTTTCTTTGTTGTCTGCTTGCGGACAACCAAATTCACCAAAAGGAGAAACTGAAGACGGACTGATCGCTGGTAATATTGTTGGAGGGGCAAATTTATCAGTGGACGTTCAAAAGCAAGCAGGTGTGGTCGGACTGGTTATCGTCAGCGATGCCGGAATGGGAACTTGCACCGGTTCACTGATCAGCAAGCGAATCGTTTTGACCGCTGCTCACTGTCTTGATGAATCTGAAGGCGCAATCAGAAAGATCTACGCTGTATTTACCAATGATGTATCTAAAGCCACCCGCGATAATGTTATAGCAGGTGTAACCGGAAAGGCGCATGAGTCATTCGCTCCGTCTGTGGCTTTATCCTGGAATGATGTGGCTCTTATTAAGCTTGCTGCTGATGCTCCTGCTGATTTCAAATTAGTTCGCTTGCCTTCACGCTCAACTCAAATCCGTGCAAATGTAAAAGCGACGCAAATGGGTTTCGGAAAAGCTGAGGCGACTCGCACTCCGGCGACAGACACTTCAGGTGTCTTCCGCGGCGTTAGCGGCATTAACTTGTTACGCGTAACTGCAGACGGAAAAGAACTTCACTTTGATGAAACAAATAAAGGTTCGTGCAATGGTGACTCAGGCGGTCCTGCTTACATCCGCGAAAGCGATGGCAAGCTGACTCAAATCGGTGTTAACAGCCGCGGTACTTTACGTGACAGCTGCTTAGGAACAGGAATCTATACGAATGTAGCCGCTCACATGAGCTGGATCCGTTCTACTTCAGCAAACTTAATGGCGGTAGCGGCTCCGTCACCGGCTACACCGGCACCAACCGCACCGGCAGCGCCGTAAGAAACGGCGACTCCAGATACTTGACCAGCTAATTAAGTAGAGTGGCTTTCTAAAACGGTTCTAATAATTTCAGATAATTTTTTTGGGCTATCGAAAGGAATTCGGTGGCCCGATTCAATTTTAAGGTACGAATCAATCGCATTTTTTTGTTTCAGCTGTTCTGCCAGTGCTACAAATTTCAAATCCTTCGAACCCACAATCCAGGTGATTTTTGATTTGTTTTTTTTAATCAGCTCTGAGTAATCGGGCTGCGCTCCCAGAGACCAGCGCTTTAGCGATTCTTTCAGCTTAGGAATAACATAGTCAGAAACTTTACGATCCGGTTCTACTGACGATGCAGAAAAAACACCCTGCTTATTCCATTCTTTTAAAAAGCTCTCCCAGTTACCTGCTGAAATCCTGTCAGCCCATTCCGAATCACTTTGCAAACGCTGCTTTCGTGAAGCTAAATCAGAATCACTGAAGCCAGGATTAACTGATACAAAGATATAATGATCAAATAACTGAGGCTGGGATTTCAAAACCGATAACCCGATTCTTCCACCTAGGGAGTAACCGACAAAAACTTTTTTACCCGGTGAGGACTTCGCACCGGAAAAAGTTAGATCTGTAGCATGGCCCGGAGCAAATAAGTCTGGGGTATACCATTCAAAATCTGAAAGCAGATTCTTCACCGGCTCCCAGTCAGATCCCTGACCTAAAAAACCATGAAGAGCGCAAATTAAACCGACTGACAAATCATATCCCAGTCTTCCCAGAATTTTTCACTCTGAGCGGCATCAGGCACTACTTCAATAACAACATTCGGAGTATTAAAAGTGTCGGCTTTCTTAAAATCGGTCAGGTTCGAAACTAAAAGATAACTCCAGTTCCACATTTTGGCCCAATGGTAAAATTGTGTCTGGTGTTTATTAATAAAGTTATCGTTTTTGAATACGCGTTTAAAAATTTGCCCGCCGAAATTATTCAAAACTATAATGAAACGTTTATTTTCTTTCAGCTGCGGTGTTAAGCCTAATGAGGCCAAATCATAAAGCGTGGTTAAATCACCGACCAAACAATATGACTGATCCAGATTTTCTGACCAGCCAAGATAAGTTGAAATTTGTCCGTCGATTCCATTGGCGCCACGGTTTGCATATACCAGATGCGAATCGCAGACAGCAAACTGATCCCAGTGCCTGATCGGCAGCGAATTTCCGAGATAAATTCCGTGCCGTCCCACCAACTGAGAAACTTTATTAGCCAGCGCAGGTTCACTTAAAGGAAATTTATTAAATAACTTTTCTTTTTCAGACTGCAGTTTCAGATCAATCTTTCTTACGACTTGCAGCACTTCAGGCGGATAAGGTTTATACGGCTTAAGCGATTCTACCGTCAAACAATCGGTATCGCGCGACAGCCCTGAGTATGGCAAATCTGAAAAATTCACTACAGGGACATCTTTATATTCCCCTTCGAGATCACGCCAGAATCTCAAAGTCGGTATTCCGCCAATGCGAATGATGGAGTCGCAAAGCTCGAGCTTAAAAAGTTGTTTCACGTACTGCTCTGAAGACTTAATAATATAATGCTCAAGCGACGGGTCAGACTTCAGCAGACTCATCGATTCGGCATACACGGGCGCCTTCATCGCAATAATAAAATCTGATACAAGCGAAACATGCTGAGGAGCGATTTCACTGACAACGATTAATGGTCGCACTCCTTGAAATATTTTTTTCGGTTTTGCCGGCAGGACCTGAGGCTTTTCTATCGTAACAGGAATAAGACTGTGCGAAGACTTATCTATCAATGGTTCATCAAATGAAACATTGATGTGAAGCGGTTTCTTAAAACTCCACTTAAACGGAAAAGACTTCGTATGCACATCCAGATCGTATTCACTTTCAACGTAATTCTTAAATAGACCAGGCTGCACAATAGTTTGCGGCGAGCCGGTACCGCGAAAAGATTTCGGCCGGTCAGCAGTAATTAAAATCAAAGGTAAGCCCTGATAGGCCCCTTCAATACAGGCCGGCAAAAGCTCTGCCGCCGCAGTTCCTGATGTGGTCATGATAGCTACAGGTTTTTGATAGGCTTTAATTAATCCGAGTGCAAAAAAAGCGGCGCTTCGTTCTTCAAAGTAGCTGTAAATTTTGAAATCTTCATTTCCTAATGCCATGACCATCGGTGCATTACGTGCACCGGCGCAGACAACAAGCTTCTCAACGCCGGCTTGCTTTAAAAAAGAAAACACCTGGCGGGACAAATCAAAATTAGTCATTCGTTAAGCCTAACATCTTTTTAACGGAATTCCTCTTGTTTTCGAGTTCTTTCAGTTCAGATTGATACTGGCTTTCCGCAGTGACACCGCAGCCTGAATAGATTTTTGATCCCGTACGGTCAAACGTCAGCCCACGGATAGGAACGACTACTTGCGCTCTATCAGCGGCCACTATTCCCAGTGGGGCGGCAAAAAGCCCTCGCTGACTTTGAAGTTTAAATCGCGACATTTCTTTTAAAACTTCCGGCTGATAAGGGTAAACCCCCATGGCCGCTGTCGGGTGAAGCCGCAGAGTACAATCCAGGAATTCTGAAATGTTTTTTACCGCCACAGAAAACGGCGTTTGCAAATGCAATAAATGCCTGAGCTCCAAAGCTTCAGTCTCACCTATCACGGGCGAAAAGGGTTTTAACTTTTCCTGTAGGTCATCAATAACAAAATCGTGTTCCTGCCGGATTTTCGCATCGGCCAGGATTTCAGATTTAGCGGCGCCGGTATTCGGCAGTGTACCTGCAAGCGCCACAGTCTTTGCCTTATGACCTTGCTGCCATTCCAGTAAAAGCTCGGGCGTGTGCCCGATCATTCCTGTGCCATTCTCAAAATAGGCGTAAGTCCATCCGAAGTTTTTTTGCTTCATCAGGTTTAATAGAATTTGAGCTTGGGCTGCCTCATCGATACTTGTGACAGAAGCCTGGCAGATAACCGGCACAGTCTTTTTAACAACGCCCTTTTTGAACAGGTTTTGGCTCCACTCGAACTGCAGTTTAAAGTCTTCTTCTTCCGGATATTGCCACTGAAAAGGCGCCGTTTTAGCGGACTGATTTTCAAGTAGCCATATAATTTCTTCCCTGTTCAAATCGAAGGCTTCACGTGGCCTATAAACAAAGTTTTGAGCTTTTGAATTACCTGTTTTCAGGAAATCCCAGAATTCAGACTTATAAAGAAACGTGGAAGACTTTGAGGCCTGTATTTCTTCTAAGGTCACTAGAGTGAATGGCCCAATCAGCACTTTAAAGCTCTCGGGGCCCGTTTGAAGGCAAAGCCCGATTGTTAAAAAGTCTTTAAAGTTTTTAGGCACCATGATAGTTTCCTGTACCACAGATTTAAAACTTAGTGGTACGCAAAATTGTTAGGGTGGGGCTTTAAACAATATGGTTGTTGAAATCGGTAAAATTCAAATTGGCGGTCCTAAATTCACCGTCATAGCTGGCCCGTGTTCTATTGAATCTGAAACTCAATTCAAAGATACAGCCGCTTCAGTTAAAAAATCAGGCGCAAGTGTTTTACGCGGCGGCATCTGGAAGATGCGCACCTCGCAAAAGGCTTTTCAAGGCTTAGGCGCTGAGTCTTTTGAACTTATTAAAAAAGTAAAAAATGAAACCGGTTTGCCACTGATTTCTGAAATCACAGACATCAGACAGATCGAAGAAGTTGCAGGCATCGTTGACGCTTACCAAGTGGGCGCGCGCAATATGCACAATTACTCACTTTTGAAAGAACTGGGCCGTCAACCGAAGCCCGTTCTTATCAAACGCAGCTTCTCTGCATTCATTGACGAGTGGATCAAGTCAGCCGACTACGTTATGTCGGGCGGCAATCAGCAAGTTATTCTTTGTGAACGCGGTATCCGTACTTTTGAAACAGCGACACGAAACACTCTTGATTTAAATGCAGTTGTTTATGCCAAAAAACATTCAGGTTTGCCTGTGATCGTTGACCCTTCTCACGCAGTGGGAATCAGCGATCTTGTTCCGCAACTTTGCTATGCCGCTGCTGCAGCCGGTGCTGACGGTGTTATGGTAGAGGTTCACCCTAACCCGAAAGAAGCTCTTTCTGACGGGCCTCAGTCATTAACTTTTGAAGGCTTTGAAAAAACGATGAAGCAGTTAGAAAAAGTTCTTTTCGCTTTTGATAGAGGATTAAATATCATATGAGCGCATCGCCGAATCCGGAAGTTATTCGATCGATGTTCTCTAAAGTAGCTTCACGCTACGACCGTGCTAATTCAGTTTTATCAGTCGGCATTCATCATCTTTGGAGAAAAAAACTGGTTGAGTTATCGGGCGCAAAACCCGGAGACAAAGTTTTAGACTGTGCAACCGGCACAGGAGACCTGGCGATTGCCTTCAAGCAAACGGTCGGTACAAAAGGTGATGTCATTGGCACAGACTTCTGTGTGGAGATGATGGAAACGGCCCCTGCTAAAGCGGCAAAAAAAGATTTATCAATAAAATTTGAACAGGCTGATGTGACGAAACTGCAATACACTGACAAGCAGTTCGATATCGTCAGCATTTCATTCGGCATCAGAAACGTCAGTGATCCTGTTAAAGCCTTATCAGAAATGGCCCGTGTTACCCGCCCCGGCGGCCGAGTCATGGTTCTTGAATTCGGGCAAATGAGCACTCCGGTTATTAAAGATTTGTATTCACTTTATTCAGAAAAAGTTCTGCCGACGATTGGTGGCTGGGTGACCGGCCAAAAAGAAGCCTACGATTATCTGCAAAAGTCTTCTGCGGCCTTTCCATGCAAGGAAGGATTCATCGGCTTGATGAAAAAATCCGGCGTCTTTTCTGATATGACGTTCGTTCCGGTAAGTTTCGGAATTGCGTACATCTATATTGGAGTTGTTAAGTAGTTGCTATTGAATTTGGGGGTTTTCCGTGCGTTTGATATTTTTGATCGTAATGTTGACCGGCACCGTTTCTTTTTCTCAGGAATTACCACTTTATTACGGAAGTGATTTTCTGCAGTCTTACCATGAGAACTCTTTAAAAGATGAAGATTTAAAATCAGCCCTGTTTGAAATTTTAAAAAGCGGCCATATCAAAAAAGCCAATCAGCCCGATGAACTGGTTCCGGGCTGCGAAGGTTATGATAACTGTGTTCAGCACCGTGCCCTTGGTTATGATGGCGCCAGAAAAAAACTGTTCGGCCAGATCTATTTAAAAACATTAGTTGATGGTACTTACGTCGTCAGAGATGTTTACTGCGAAAGAGATTACACAGATGATGACTTTCCGACAAAGCCATCTATCGGCCCTAACTTAATTCCTACCAGCGGCAGTATTTTAAATACCGAGCACACATGGCCACAAAGTAAATTCACCAACCGTTTTCCAAAAGAAATGCAAAAATCTGATCTGCATCATTTGTTCCCGACCGATTCAGAGATGAACAATCACCGCGCGGCTTTACATTTCGGCGAAGTTGTTTCGATGAAGAGCGAGCAAAAGTGCCCGCAAAACAAATTGGGAGACAATGCTGAAGGCGATTTGGTCTTCGAAGTTCCGGATTCACAAAAAGGAAACACGGCAAGAGCCATCTTCTACTTTGCTACCCGTTACCAAATGAAGGTAGAGCGCACTGAAGAAGCCACGTTAAGAAAATGGCACACACAAGACCCTGTCGATGCAGAAGAGTACTCTCAAAATGTTGTCATCGATCAGCTGCAAGGAAACAGAAACCCTTATATCGACTTTCCGGATCTTGTAGACCGCATCAACCATTTCTAATCATAAAAACCGCTGTCAGGCGGTTTTTTTGCCTTCGGTGAGTCACTTTGAAACAAACCGGACCAAAGACTATTAGCAAAAAATTTTAAAAAGTTTCACGCTGTTTCTGCCGATTAATACGGTAATGAAAAAGCATTATTTTTTCTTTGTATTTTTCGGCACGTTACTGGGTTACCTCGCTGTTACAGACCACTGGTTTGAAGATGAGCGTGACATCTACTTTCCGATCACTGCAGAGCAAATTCGTGCCGGTGTCGCGCAGCGAAGAGCCGAACAAAGCGGTGAATTATCAGTTCTTCAATCCGCGAAACAGCGTTTCGATTTACCATACAAAAAAAATTACGAACGCGACCTACGTGAACGCATGCAGCTTTTAGGTGTTGTAGCCCATTCAAAAACGGTAACGGTTGCCGAATCGAAAGATTTTTTCCTGAATCTTGCGCGAAACAAAAATGAAAATATTTTAGTTCGCCGCCAGGCCTATAAACACTGGCTGAAACTTTCTTCTCCGCAGAATTCCGGTCTTGTTCAATTGGCAAGTTTCTCAGACGAAACGATGCTGGAATCACTGACTCAAGGTCAAAACTAAACGTAACCGCCTAAACGTTATCTAAACGGTTCCAAAGAATATGATCAGCCAGTACCAGCCATGTCATCGCTTCAACGACAGGAACGGCACGCGGTACAATACACGGGTCATGCCGGCCGGTTTTAGCCACGTCCTTAATTGAAGATGTCGGTTTAAACCCAACAGCGAAAGAAACTTTTTCCCCGGTGGTAATACCGCCTCTAATGCCGCCGTAATTCGGAGAATGCATTTCTTTATGGAAATCCTGGCCGGATTTCAGCGTCGCAGAGAAGCCGTCCCCGAAATCAAATGCGGTGGTGGCACCAATGCTGATCATGGCAGAGGCCAAATCGGATTTAAACTTATGAAATACGGGCTGGCCCAACCCGGCAGGAACACCGACAACTTGCGTTTCTACCTGACCGCCATAGCTTTCGCCCTGGGCTTTTGCTTTCTCAAGCAGCTGGACGACTTCATCCTGAAGTTTAACGGAAGGAAATCTTGTCGGGAATTCATCGACGTTAATATTCCATAACTGCTCTTTTTCATAATCACTGAGCGTAAAAGGCCCGATCTGATAAGCGTAAGCCCGCACCTTTAAGGCGGGAACCAGCTTTTTACAAAGCATTTCGGCCACAGAGCCTGCCAGCACTCTGCATACCGTTTCACGCCCGGAAGAACGGCCACCACCTCTGTGATCAACGTGAGAATATTTCTTCTTCCATGTATCATCAGCGTGACCAATACGCGCTTCGTTTTTAATTTTGTCGTAATCCTGAGACCGCTGATCTTTATTTTTGACGATAATACAAATAGGAGTGCCAAGAGTTTTATTTTCAAAAACCCCGCTTAAAACTTCCGGAATATCTTCTTCACTGCGGGATGTGGTTACAGAACTTTGTCCCGGCTTTCTTCTCTGCAGGTTTTGAACAATCGTTTCAGTAGAAAACTCAAGGCCGGCAGGGCAGCCGTCAATAATTACGCCGTATGCGGGACCGTGGCTTTCGCCAAAGCTCGTCACCTGAAAAATCTGGCCGAATCTATTTGCGCCCATGCAACTCCTCTTTCGCAGCCCAGAACTTCTGTTGCTCTGCTGCCTGAGCCTTGAACATCTCAAGACCAGATATATAATTAATTTTCCGGTCCGACGCAAATTCTAAACCCATTGAGTTATCGGTGTAATTCAGATCAATGACATTTTTGAACTTCAATGAATCCGGCGGGAATAGCGTTTTATGAGAGCGTGGCGCTGCCCAGATCAGATAATCAAACTCATGCCCAAATCCGTTACCGGTTACACTGCCCGCTCTTGGCAGGCCTGTCTGGCTTGAAAAACAAAATGCATCCGGTAACACACTCTTCATCATTTGAAGTGTGCCGCCGCCTCCCCAGATCGCGACTTTCGCGTTTTTCGCAATGTCTTTAACTAAAACCGAAAAGCCTTCGGTATCGGTATTGTGAAGCTGCATTTGCTCGCTGCCCCAGAAGACCGTATTCGCGGCTTTCAGACTTTCGGCCCTTTCAGATTTTACTGCTTTTGAATTAAAAACAGCTTCTTTAAGCGGAGATGTAACAGCCATGTACTCGCAGCCTAAATATTTCAGAAATTTGAGACCTGTCTCAAGCTCGTTCGGCGGAATTTCAACTCTGCTGAAGAAGCTTTTTCTTTTTTTAAAAAAAGCCGCGTGCTCTGCAGGCGAACGCGAAAAGTAAACCGGGTACCCGATGACGGCACCCCAACTCAGCGGCCGTTCAGCAGGCATGTTGAGCCACTCGTACAATGAAGGCTGATCTGCCACATCTGAGCTTTTTACGAAATTCAATACTTGAAGGTATTTGGCAATCAAACGGTACCATTGCCATCTGCCACCCAAAGAGCGGGGCAAGAAGCTTCGGTTTTTCGGGTCTTCTTGTTGCCATTTAAAACCTTTTTCAAGTTCATTGAAGTCATTCACCAGAGGGCACAACTTCAAATGCGCTTGTCCGGAAAATTCACTCAACTGGCGAAGGCCCGTTTGAATGCTGTCTGAATGCGATGAAACTATGTCGGCTTTCTCGTGCAGAAAAAGATAGTCATAGTCTGTCCGGACATTCGCCGGAATATCAAAATCAACTTTGTTTCTGACAGAAACTAAAAAAGTTTGTTGCGGAAACGTTTTTACGATTTCGCAAATCTGAGACCCTGACAACAAGTCAGTTCTTAGTTCGATGTTTTTAAATCTTCCGACAGATTCCTTCAAGGTGTGCAGGTCAGTTTGTTGAAGAGTATAGTAGGCGTCGCCGATGAAAAACTGCTTATTCAGAAGTATTGATTCTGTCTGGTCCGGACCCGTTATGCCTTCAGGTATCTGATACGAGAAATCCGAGCGTTTTACGAACTTTTTGTGACGTTCTTCATAACGCTTTCGGTACTCGTCTAAGGGTGACAGATTCTTTTCTAACTGCGGGCGGTTAAGAAATATTCTTCCGTCACGGTCAGTGATTCGGCAAATGAAAATAACTTCAATGTCTTTCGGAATGACATCGGAATTAAATCCCGCGCCCGTCGCAATCGCAAAAGATTCGTTTTCTGCAATCAGCTGCAGGAAGACTTCTTTTTCTTTAAGACGAAACCCTGCTTCACCTTGAGTCTCAAAGAAACGAGACGGATTTAAACCCGTTCTTTTTTCAATCTCGCCATCCAGGTCAAAGTGCTTAACCTCCGGAAAGTACGCACTGTGCCGCTGTAGCAAACTGGATTTACCCACTCCTCTGTGGCCGACCAATACCCGTCTCATAATCCTGTGTCTTTCCAAAAATTAGGATAACTTTTTTCAACGCATTCGCGGTTAAGAATTTGGATATGAAAACCCCCAAGTTTAAATAAGGCAGCAGCCATAGCCATGCGGTGATCACCCGCAGGATCATAAACAACAGGTTTGGCCGGCTCTGAAAAACTTCTGCCGTAGATGATGATTCCGTCGGGTAATTCTTCAAATTTAACGCCGCAAAGTTTTAAGAGCTCAAAAGTTTTTGCAAGCCTGTCTGACTCTTTTACTTTTAAATGGCCTGCACCATAAAGTTTTGATTTACCGTCACCTAGAGCGCAAAGCGCGCTCAGCACCGGAAATAGATCCGGGCTGTTGCCGATGTTCATTTCGCAACCTGACCAAGTATTATGTTTCTCAACTTTTAATACTCCGTGTGATTCTGAAAATCGGATATTCATTTGCTGGAAGGCCTTTAAAAAAGCTACATCCGGCTGAGTGGAGTTTACAGGCCAGTTTCTGATTTCTGCCGAACCGTTAACGACCGCTGCGGCCGCCAGCGAAAACGCAGAGCTGACATCGGCCTCAGGAGTAAGATGTGAAATATGCGGGGTTTGTTTTTTGAAGACCGTATAGATTATCTCTTTAGGATCATCTGAAGTTTCGATTTTCATGCCGCATTCCTGCAGCATTTTGAGAGTCATATTTAAATACTCTTCTGACATCAGCGGCTTCGGCACTTTGATTGTCAGGTCATTTTCCAGATTCCAGCAGCTCAGCAGAAGGCCTGAGATAAACTGGCTTGAAAGCCCGGCATCACATGTAACGGTACCGCTATTCGACCAGCCTTCGCCGGTTATTTCGAAATACTTTTCACGCGTAGCACAGGCAACACCTAGCTGGCCAAGTGTTTCGCTTAAAGGTTTTTGCGGCCGGCCCAGAAGCTGAGGTTCCGCAAATATCCTGAAGTTGCCTGTTAGCTTAGAAACTAAAAATACAAAAAAGCGAAAACTGGTTCCACCCTGACCAAGATGAAACTCCTGAGAGTGGCCAATCGACGCAATCGCGTTTTTTAAATGCTTAACATCGTCAGCAGTTGAGCTAAAAGGAAAAGATACCCCGGCAAAATGGTAAATAATCTGCGCTCGGTTCAGCCAGGACTTTGAGAGAATCATATCGCCGGCGAACTGAAACATTATAAAGCCTTCTGTCTTTTGAATTCGGCTGCAATTTCATTTAAGGAAACTTTTTTGCGAATACAGTTGCCGATGCTTTTTACAAAAATAAAATCAAGCGTAGAATCGCCGGTCAGCTTTTTGTCTTTTTGAAGAAGTGACAAAACTTTTTTCTCATTCAATCCGCTTAAGGCTTCAGTAAGCGAGCGGCCTGTTTTCATTTTTTTCACCATCTTTACAATGCGCGCGTAATCCGTCTTATTTAGAATCCTAAGTTGATGGCTCCAGGCCGCAGCGAACTCAAGCCCCAGTAAAACGCATACGCCGTGCGCCCATCCGTAATGGGCTTCAAAGACGTGCCCCATTGTGTGACCCAGGTTCAGCAGCCGTCTTAACCCCAACTTCTCGTTCGGATCTTTTTCAACGATCGCATACTTATGAGCCACCAGGTTTTCCAGCCGTTGCCAGATTTGAGAGTTTGAATAAGGTTTATTCTGTTTTTCCAGATCAGCAAAAAGTTTTTTATCGAATAGAACCGCCGTCTTTACAACTTCACCCATGGCTTCGCAGAGACGTTCAGCAGGCTGCGTGTTCAGAAGCTCGCGGCAGACGTATACTTTCTCAGGAGGATAAAAAGTTCCGACCTGGTTTTTTACGCCTTCAAAGTTTAACCCGTTCTTTCCGCCGTGTGCGGAATCAACGGCTGAAAGCCAAGTGGAAGGAATATGAATGAGACCGCGCCCGCGCAAGTAAACGCTTGCAAGAAACCCAACGAAGTCACCGACACTGCCCCCACCAACAGAAACAAACGTTAACTGAGTTGTTTGCGAAATGTTCTGTTTAGTAATTTTCTTCAGCACTTGATTAAAACTATCTACCGTTTTCAGCGACTCCCCCGACTTAAGGGCGATCGAGTGTTCGAACTTAGCCGCCCACTTCTTAAAAGCGGCTTTAGAAGCCAAAACTGAGTCATAAAACAGCACGCATTCGGCAGGAAACAGGGTTCGGGACGGTAGTTTGGGAAGGTAGACTACGGGTCTTGGCATAAGGGGCTTAATCTAGTCCTATTTAGCTATGATATCAAGCGTTGGATAATGGACAAAATCAGTCTATAACCCTATTGTATTAGCTTTTACAACCGAGAGGAATATATGCAGAAAATAAAGGTAGCCAACCCTGTTGTTGAACTTGATGGCGATGAGATGACACGCATCATTTGGAAGTTTATTAAAGATAAATTAATTCTTCCTTACTTGGATATTGATATTAAGTACTTCGATCTGGGCATGGAGTACCGTGATAAAACCAACGATCAAGTCACTGTTGATGCTGCAGAAGCGATTAAAAAATACAATGTTGGTATCAAGTGCGCGACCATCACTCCTGACGAAGCTCGCGTAAAAGAATTCAATTTAAAACAAATGTGGAAGTCACCAAACGGTACAATCCGAAATATTTTGGACGGCACTGTCTTCCGTGAGCCGATCATCTGTAAAAATGTTCCGCGCTTAGTTCCCAACTGGACTGCACCGATCTGTATCGGCCGTCACGCTTTCGGTGACCAATACCGTGCAACTGATTTTGTGACTAAAGGCAAAGGTAAATTAACTATTACTTTCGAAGGCGAAAACGGCGAAAAGATTTCTCACGAAGTTTACAACTTCAAAGGTGATGGCGTTGCACTTGCGATGTACAACACTGATGAATCAATTAAAGGTTTTGCACGTTCATGCTTCAATACAGCCATCATGAAAAAATGGCCTTTATACTTATCTACAAAAAATACGATCCTTAAAAAGTATGACGGCCGTTTTAAAGATATTTTCGAAGAAGTTTACCAAAAAGAATTCAAAACTCAGATGGATTCAATCGGTATCACATACGAACACCGTTTGATTGACGACATGGTGGCTTCAGCACTGAAATGGAACGGTAACTTTGTATGGGCTTGTAAAAACTACGACGGCGACGTTCAGTCCGATACCGTGGCTCAAGGTTTCGGTTCACTGGGCTTAATGACGTCAGTTCTGATTACTCCGGACGGTAAAACAATGGAATCGGAAGCCGCTCACGGAACAGTGACTCGTCACTACCGTATGCACCAGCAAGGCAAACCGACTTCAACTAATCCGATCGCTTCTATCTTTGCTTGGACCCGCGGTTTAGAACACCGTGCGAAGCTTGATAACAATCAGGCGCTGGACCGTTTTGCTAAGACTCTTGAAAAAGTTTGTATCGAAACTGTTGAATCAGGAAAAATGACAAAAGACTTAGCTGTATGTATTTACGGCGATAAAGTTTCCTCTGATCAATATCTGAATACGGAGCCTTTCTTGGATACTATCGATGCTAACCTGAAAAAAGCGATGATGTTATAAACTGAATTTCAAAGTATTTTGAAATAAAAAAAGCCGGAGTTCTTCCGGCTTTTTTTTTGCAATTTATTTTTAAATTATGGTTGAGCAGCGCTGGCAGGAGCGCGGTTTTTACGTTTTTGCTCGATCAGTTCAGACAAGTTCTTAATTCGCTGAGCCTGTGCCGGTGGCATCTCTTTTAAAAATGATGTTGGATCATTTTTGTATCTTGCCATTAACTGCTCGGGATTTTGCTGTTGGGCCACCCATTGAAGAATTTCAGCAGAAATCGCATACATTTCTTCTTTGTAGTCGCTGTTTCCCATCACAGTAATAGTCGCAATGGCATCTGCCTTTTTTGCTTCTTTATCATTTGCAATAATTGCGGCTCTTTCAGACGGGCTCGTCAGCATTTGTCTCGTATCATTCAAAGCCTGCGTTTGAGCAGCATCCAGGGCCATCACTTCAACACAAATAAACGACAATAAAAGTATTAACATCTTCTTCATACGATTATTATCGGACATAAAATTTAAAATCTGAAACTATTCTCGTTTTAAGACACTACTTCTGTGCTGATTGTTGAAGCTTGGATTTAATAGACTCAATCTTTGGACGCAGGTCTGCAGATTGAGCTAAAAGCTCTAAACTACGTAGCACCAATAATGGGTTAGCTTTACACATTCTGATCGCTTCCTCACGAGTATACGGACCTTGATATGCCCTGATGGCACAATCGGCGTTAGCCACCGAGGAATTACCTGAGCAAAGTGAAATCGCTTCATCGCGTGTAAATGGGCCATTGTAAGCTTTCACAGCACAATCAGCCGGCCCAATTGTACGGGCTCCCACGCACAGAGAGATGGATTCATCGCGCGTAAATGGACCGTTGTAAGCTTTTATCCCGCAGTCTGCCGGAGCCGTGTTTCTTGCACCGGAACAAAGACGTTCAGACTCTTCACGGGTAAACGGTCCTGCATAGGCTCTGTTTCGACAATCTAAACCACCGCCTGGGTCTACAGGTGAGTTCGTCTGTTCACACAGGTACTCTCTGCCGTCTCTAATAATAGTAAAAGAATCTGCAGTAGCCGTTACAGCGCTCATCGCAACACTTAACAATAACAATAGTTTCATTTTGTCCCCTCATTTTAATCGTTATAATTATGCAAAGAAAATAACATGCCAGCCAAAGAGCACCACGCGGTGCTCCGATAGCTTCAAACAATTTACTTAAAAGAATTTGCGATTAGCGGCCGCGTAGCTTTGGATCAAGCTGGTCCCGCAGACCATCACTCATGAGCTGAGTCGACAAAATTAAAAGAAGCAGGCACGCCCCAGGTAAAGTCATTAACTGCGGTGCGGTTTCAATATAGGTCTTCGCATCGCTCAGCATAGTTCCCCACTCTGGAAATGGCGCCGGAATTCCGAGGCCCAAAAACCCAAGTGCAGCCGTATTTAAAATAGCTTCACTACAGCAAACGGCTGTCTGAACCAGGATCGGCGTAATACAGTTCGGGAATATATGAGAGATCATGATTCTGGCGTCTGATGCCCCCAGCGCGCGCGCTGAAACAATATAATCTTTGCTGGCTTCAACTAAAGCAGCGCTTCTAACCAGACGGAACATGATGGGAATTGAAACTAAAGTTACACTCAGAATTGTATTCAAAACGCCACCGCCGAGAATGGCCACCACAAACAACGCCAGCAATAAACTTGGCAGCGCCTGAATCGCGTTCATAATCTGAACGAGTATTTGATCTACTTTACCACCGTAGTAACCCGATGCTACACCGAGGGTGGCACCGATAACGATTGAAATTCCGCCGACAAGCACGCCGATTCCTAAAGACAGCTGCGCCCCGATGAGTAATCGGCTCAACAGGTCACGGCCCAGATCATCAGTACCCAGCCAGAACTGCGCTGAAGGCTTCAACAGGGCAGAGTTCTCAAAGACCTCACGGTAGCTGTACGGTGTCCATACCAGCGCCAGTGCGGCCACCAGCACGAAGAAACTGAAAATAAAAAGCCCTATCAAAAAACTTCTGTTACCTAAAAGTTTTTTCATTACAGACTCTCCCTTAATTTCGGATTCACAACTTTAATTGCTTCATCCGTAAGAAAGTTCACAATAATAATGATCAGCATGGAATAAAAGATCCCCGCCTGTACCGCAGGATAATCACGCGCTTCAATACTTTTAATCAGCCAGCGCCCCAGGCCTGGCCATGAAAAAATAGTTTCTGTCATAATAGCGCCTGTCAGAAGCTGGCCGAACGCAAGACCCAATGCCGTTAAGATCTGAGGCAGTGCATTTTTAAAGATGTGTTTAAATACAACCTGCGCCGGCTTCAGGCCTTTTGCACGTGCCGTGCGGATGTAATCTTCTTTTTGAATATCAATGAAAGCAGAGCGAGTTACGCGAACAATAAGAGCCAATGAAACAGTACCCAGAACAAAAGCCGGTAAAACCAAATGCTTCAACGCTGAAAAGAACGCACCTTTATCTTCGGTGAACAAAGAATCGATTAAGAAAAACCCTGTGCGGTAAGGAACATCGTACTCCACTCCGATACGGCCCGAAACCGGGAACAAACCCAGAGTGACTGCAAAAAAGAAAATAACTAAAAGCGCCCACCAGAAAACCGGCATGGCAAAACCGATTGTAGAAAGACTTACAGCCCCGTAATCCCAAACTGAGTTTCTTTTTACGGCGGCCACGATTCCAAGAATCACTCCCGCAATTGAAGACCAAAGAATGGCGAAGAAAGCCAGTTCAAACGTTGCCGGCCAAAATACTTTGAATTCCTGAATGATCGGCTGTTTTGATACGATGGACTCGCCGAACTCACCGCGAACGGCGTTGCCGGTAAAAATGAGATACTGCTCAACAACGGATTTGTCGAGGCCCAGATTTTTTTTGATTTGTGCAATTGTTTCTTCAGAGGCCCCGCGCTCACCAATGAGGTGAAGTACCGGGTCACCGGGAATCAGCCTGATGATTGAAAAGCTCATCAAGCTGATAAAAATAAACGAAAGAAACAGTTTTAGTAATTTACTTAAGATCGACACTTTGGAAGTTTTCGTGACCGAATGGATCTATCTTATAACCAACAACTTTATCGGAAATCACGACATTAGCTTTTGCGTGAGCTACTGCATACCAAGGCTTCTTCTCATTAAAAATAAGCTGTGCTTTTTGGTAATAGCCTGTGCGGGCCGCCATGTTCGAATCTTCTTTAGCTTTAGTAATTAAAGCGTCGAAGTCTTTATCGCACCAGCGTGCCAGGTTACTTCCTGTTTTGATAGACGAGCAGCTTAGTAAGATATTCATGAAGTTGTCAGGATCGCCGTTGTCACCTGTCCAGCCCATTTGAATCATCTGGTGTTCGCCTTTTCTTGATTTCTCAAGGTAAACAGGCCAGTCGTAAGTGACCAGTTTCACTTTCACACCGATTTTTGCAAGGTCAGCCTGAATTAATTCACCCAGTTTTTTACCGTTCGGTAAGTAAGGGCGTGTTACCGGCATGGTCCACAATTCTGTTTCAAAGCCGTTTGCGTATCCCGCTTCAGTCAATAGCTGTTTTGCTTTTGCTACGTCATACGTGTGGCTTTTAGTAGAATTGTTATAAGACCACATTGATGGCGGGATCGGATTTTTAGCAGCCGTTCCTTGTGACTGATAAATCAGATCAAGGTAAGACTTCTGGTTCATCGCCATTGATAATGCCTGGCGTACTTTCGCATCAGTGAACGGTTTCTTCTCGGCATTGAAAGCAACGTAAGCTACATTCAATCCTTCGATAGAAACGATTTTAGCATTCGGAAGCTTTGCAATTTGCGGAAGATCCTGAGGCTGGGGCTGAGTCATCACATGACATTCGCCTGATTTCATTTTTTGCAAACGCACTGTTGGGTCCTGCACGATGACGTAAACCAGGTTTTCGATTTTTGGTTTACCGCGGAAGTACTGTGGATTAGCAGTGTAACGAACCGCTGAATCTTTTTGATAAGATTTGAAAATGAAAGGGCCGGTTCCGATTGGCGCTGTTTCTAAAGCTTTTAAGCCTTTGCCGGATTTAATCAAATGTTCAGCGTATTCTTTTGAAAGAATACTTGCGAAGTCCATTGCTAAATTCGCCAGGAACGGAGCTTCAGGACGCTTTAATTTAAAAGTCACAGTGTTGTCGTCAACTTTTACAACATCCGCGATGATTTGGCCCAAATCCATTGCATTGAAGTATTCATAGTTCGCTGCAGGAATTGAAAGCGGGTGTTTTGTGTCTAACTGTGACTTGAAAGTGTAAACCACATCATCAGCGTTAAACGGACGTGTCGGCTTGAAGTTTGCGTTTGAATGAAACTGAACATTCTTCGCCAGTTTGAAAGTAAAAGATTTTTTATCAGCAGCAATTGTCCAGGACTCTGCTAAGCCCGGCCCCACTTCTGTGCTGCCGTACTTAAATTCAACCAAGCGGTTGAAAATGGTCTGAGCACTTGAGTTCATGCTTACGCCATCGGTAACGATTTGCGGGTTAAAAGAAGAAGGCGAACCTTCCATGCAAAAGACAAAGTTTTGAGCAGCAAAAGCAAAGCTCGAAACGAATAACGTCAATGCTACAAAAGTCATTTTCATAATCAGTCCTTTTTTTAAAAAAATTTCTGACGTAGAATGGCACAAGAATGAATCTTCTTCAACTTTACAATGCATCTAAACAATACGGGTCAAAGGTGCTGTTCGATCAGGCGCAGTTTTCTGTGAATGACAATGAACATATCGGTGTGATCGGCCCTAATGGCGCAGGAAAGACCACGCTATTCAAAATTCTTGTTGGGGAAGAGTCCTTAGACACAGGCGAGCTGACGAAAGCCAGCGGCCTTCGTATCGGCTATCTCGAGCAGGAATCCGATTGGACACTGCGCCAGATCGCCGAAGAGTACCTTGTTGAAAAATGCATCAAACCCATCTGGGACCTAAAACAAATCGGTAAAAGCCTGGGACTGACTGAAGATCATTTCAGCAGGCCGCTCAGCGAGCTCAGTGGCGGTTACCGTATGCGCATGAAATTGGTTTATCTTATAGGCCTAGAACCTGATCTTATGCTTCTGGATGAGCCAACTAACTTCTTGGATCTGGAAAGCATAATGGCGCTTGAAAATTTTTTGCAGGATTACAAAGGCGCATTTCTTCTGATCTCACATGACCGTGAGTTTTTGCGAAGAACCACCGAATACACGCTCGAAGTTGAAAATCAGGAAATTATAAAGTTCCCCGGCCATATTGATGATTACTTCGAACAAAAAGAAGAGCTTCAGAAGCTCCAGATTCAAAAAGCCAGTAACCTTGAGCAAAAAAGAAAACATCTGCAGGACTTCGTAGACCGCTTTCGCGCAAAAGCCACTAAGGCCCGCCAGGCACAAAGCCGTATGAAGCAACTTGATAAGATGGAGCGAATTGAAATAAAACCTTTACCGGTTAAAAGCCGTATTCATCTTCCCGAACCGGTCCAAACCGGAAAAGAAGTTTTAAGTCTTTCGAATGCTAATCTCGGATACGGCGATAAAACCGTTTTAAAAGAAGTGAACATCCATTTTGAACGCGGCAGTCATTACGGTATTGTAGGATTTAACGGTGCCGGCAAATCAACACTCTTAAAATCATTGGCAGGCAGGCTTTCGCTGTTAACCGGCGAACTCAAAGCCGGGCACAAAGTTGAAATTTCTTATTTTGCCCAGCACCTGACTGATGAACTTCTGCTGGAAGACACCGTGCTGGATTCTTTACAGCGTAAAGCCTACCGCGATACAACCGCGCAGGAAATTTTAAATATTGCCGGTTCACTTTTATTCAGCGGCGACGATCTTCATAAAAAAGTTAAAGTCCTTTCAGGCGGAGAAAAGACCCGCGTTGCTCTTGGTCAGATGCTTCTGCAAAAAAAACCTGTGCTTCTGATGGATGAGCCGACCAATCATCTGGATTTTGCTACTGTTCAGGCACTGGCTGAGGCCTTACAGCAGTTTCAGGGAACACTGATGGTTGTGAGCCATGACAGAAGCTTCATTAAAATGGTTTCAACGAAAATTATTGAAATCAGAGACGGCTTTGTAGAAATTTATCCCGGCAATTACGATGAGTACCTCTGGAGTCTTGAAAAAGGCGCACTCAAAGAACGGTTTGCAGCTAACGACAAAATCCGTGAAGCAGAAGAAAAACCGGTTGCCGCTGCTGAAGCTAAATTCAATTACAAAGAAGTTCAAAAACGCATCACCGGTGAAATCAAAGAGCTTCAGCGTAAAATTTTAAAAACGGAAGAAATACTTTTTAACCTGAATAAAAAAGTTGAAGAACTGAATTATCAGTTGCTGCAACTGAGCGGGCCCCAGGCTCAGCAGGCTGCAATTGAGTCTGCCAATGCTTCAAAACAAATCCAGGAAACCGAAGAAGTACTTCTGACCCACATGGAGAATTTAGAACTCAAGGAGAAAGAGCTGAATGAGCTCACCGCAAAAAAGTGATATTTCTTACAGACCGGATATTGACGGCCTGCGAGCACTTGCCGTCCTCAGCACGATAGCTTTTCACTGCTATCCAAAAATTTTCACAAACGGTTATGTCAGTGTTGACGTCTTCTTTGTTATTTCAGGCTTTCTTATAACCTCGATTATTTTAACTCAACTGGTAAATAAAGAGTTCAGTCTTATTAATTTTTACGCCAGAAGGGTCAAAAGAATTTTGCCGCCATCCCTTTTGGTTTTGGGTGCAATAACTCTAACGGGAATTTTAACATTATTTACAAATGAGTTTTATTCACTTAAGTCCTATATCGGTCCGGCAGCCGGCTTCTACATTAACTTTAAACTGATAAAAGATACGTCGTACTTTGCTTTCGAAAGTAATTTCAAACCGCTTCTTCACTTTTGGTCACTTGCGGTTGAGGAGCAATTTTATGTTTTTTGGCCAATGTATTTTACTTTGGTATATAAGTTTGCAAGGAAAAGATTTACAGACTTAAGCAACACTTTACTTGTTCTTGCCGGCGCCACTGCTGTTGTTCTGATCCCCTCGCTGATTTACCTGCTGATTTCAGCTCAAGATCTTTATTTTTCTTCTTTCGGGCGTGTTTGGGAACTCATGATGGGAGGAATGGCCGCCATCGTCTATTACTGGATTAAGAATTCTCCTGAAACACACAGGCAATATTTAAAATACAGTAACGCACTAAGCGTCACGGGCTTCGCGTTTTTATCGGTCAGTCTTTTTTGCGAACGAACTTTTACAATCATCTTCGGTGTCATCGGCGGGTTCTTTTTAGTAGTCTCTTCCGAAAACAGTTTTGGGAAATCTTTTCTGAAATCTAAAGTCATGGTTTATCTTGGACTTATCAGTTTTTCCACTTATCTATGGCATTGGCCTATCCTGTCTTTCTATCACATGTATGCGGTTGTGATTTCACCGGTTGAAATGGCATTCCTGATCGCACTTATTTATATTCTATCCGCTTTGACTTATCATCTGGTTGAAAAACCACTAAAAGATAAAAACTGGGATCCTTACGTTTTCGGCGGCAAATTCAATTATAAAAAATTGATCCCGATTACAGCCTGCCTGTTAGTCTCAGTATTCTTTCTCACTGCTAATTTTAAAAAGCTTCCGGACAAACAAACGAGCGAGCTCATATACCGGGAAGACACCGATGTTCCCCTCAACTCCAAATGTGCACTCACGGCAACTAACGGCAACAACGATTTTCTTCAAAAGTGGTGCTACTCTCAGAACACTATGAATCCCGAACAGGGACTGATCATTGGAGACAGTCAGGCCCATGTTCTTTACCGCAGTATGGTCACCGTCAGCGAAAAAGTATCGTGGCACTTAGTTTCCTCTGAAGGATGCTCTCCGTTTCTTTTACCGACCATGACAGAAGAATGTAAAAGATTGGTGACCGAATCGTTTGCGAATATCGAAAAATTTCCTGAAATTCGTCATGTCGTTTTCATGACGGCAAACCAGATTTACAATCACAACCGGCAGGCATTTGACGATCCGGCAATTCAAAGCCAGATCAAAACAACCCTTGCACGCTTAAACGCACAAAACCGAACGGTCTATATTGTCAGGCCTTATCCTGAGTTTCTGTACAATATCAGTTCCTGCAGCCGCCAAAGATTTTCGTTTTATAAGGCGTTCGATACTTCCAAGTATTGCCGGATGGATAAATCGTCCTGGCTTCATGCTTCCGATCCCTACAACTCGTTTTTGGACAAGCTAAAAACGGAACTGCCATTTATCAAACTCATAGATTCGACCAACATCATGTGTGACCAATCAGAATGCGTTGTCAGCAAGAACGGAAAAACACTTTATCAGGATACCAGTCATTTGTCTTATGAAGGAAACTTGCGGCTTTCGGAATCGATATTAAAATCGATGTAAGAAGCGGCTACATGAAATTAACGGCAAAACTGAACATCGGGATCACTTCTTTTTGCGTCGAATTAATACTGCTGTCTACACCTGCCGTTGTGGCTTCAGTGTATGTAAAATTCTTAATCGCAAATGCTAAACCCACATAAAAGCTGGAAGTCACTTTAGACAAGAATCCCAGATCAAATTCGTAGCCTGAGCCCTTGTACTCTGTTCCTGCAAAAGTGTACTTGCTTGATGGATAGTAAATGTAATTCAAATAGAAATCTTTTTCTGAATAGTACCCAACAACGACACCGAGGCTCGTGCGGTTAGCATCGGAAGAATCGTTAGCCGACAAAGAATAGTTAACACCGTAAGCCCAGTTTTTTTCAACCCGGATCAGTCTGAAATCGGTGTCTGTAATTTTATCCTGATAAGTAGCACCGTTATTGTTGTAATCACGGGTCAGATAAATGGTATTAAGCTGCACCAGCGTTGACTTAAAAAGATCGGCATTGGCTGCGGCAGACAACAGGATGACAGCAAAAAATAAAATGTTTTTCATAGTGGCTTCAGATTAAACAATTTTTAAAAATAAAAGTAGTTTTAAATTCAGACGGTCAAAATAAGATTTCTGCTGTGTCCAATCCATCACATGTCAAATCGGTACAAAAGCACTCTACAACTAACACCAGCGAATGACTTCTTTGCCGTTTGCGCGCAGCCATTCATTCGTTTTCGAAAATGGTTTTGAGCCGAAAAAACCCCGGTGGGCCGCCAGAGGAGAAGGATGCGGGCTTTCAATGACCAGATGCCGGTTTCTGTCCACGAACGCGGCCTTCTTTTGTGCGTAGGCCCCCCAGAGAATAAAAACGGTTTTTTCAGTATGGTCGTTGACGACAGAAATAATTTTATCTGTAAATTGCTCCCAGCCTTTACCCTGGTGAGAAGCCGCTTTGTCTTTTTCGACTGTGAGAACACTGTTCAACAGCAAAACGCCTTGTTTGCTCCAAGTGGTCAAGTCACCGCTTTTAGGGGCATCACAACCCACATCGTTTTTTAACTCTTTAAAAATGTTCCGAAGTGACGGTGGAATAGCAATTCCGTCCTGTACCGAAAAGCAAAGACCATGGGCCTCGTTTTCTCCATGGTAGGGATCTTGCCCCAGTATGACGACTTTAACTTTTTCAACATCCACTAAATCCAGTGCGGCAAAATAGTTTTCTACTGAGGGAAAAATAATTTTATTTTTTTTATACTCGCCGGCTAAAAACGTAATTAAATGTTTCATGTAGCTCTCACCGAACTCTTTTGCGAGATGCTTGCGCCAGCTATTAGACAATCTAATTTCATCCATAGAGTAAAGTAATACACTGTCTCACATCGGGACTCAGCTAATAATGAGATGAGTCTAAAAAGGCCTTAACAATAAAAGGTCCTGTGGACTTTTTTTAAGCTCAGTGAACTGGTATTCTAATTGTAATTAAATGCTCAGAAAGGCGAGGTTTTTATGTCAAACGATTCTAGCTTTCTGAAAACCACCTTGGATCTTCTTGAAACAGATCCAGAAGTAAAATCTTTTATTTATCAGCAAATAATTGATTTTAATCCGTTCGTGACCCCTGAAACATTAGTAATGGTTATAGCGAGGGATCCTCGCGCCACTTACGCTGAGGGCTCAGACGAAGAAGAAGAATACTTTGAAGATGAAGAAACGGCTTCTGAGGAAAAACAATACAAATACCGTATTGCAGTTATTCTGAAAGAAGGCGAAAACTCAATTGAAGCTGAAGCTTTTCATGATGATATATTCGAAGCGATCCGCCTGGCCAAGGACCGTTTAATCGACCGCCTTCTTGAGATTCAAGAAGAAGTCGAAAGCCCGCAGGACCGCATTAACGCGATCAAGGACGCCAGCGAAAACAAGCAGATCCATTAGTCTTTAACTTTTGCGAGGTCTTTTTTAACGAGAGTACCGACGAGATCCTGCAGTTGCTCGAATGGCAACGCCTCTGTTGGCATTGTCGGGCGAAGCTCTGTTGTCAGGACAGGTGTTTGTCTTTCCACCCACAGGTAGCGCCCTAAACTTCCCGGAAAGTTTCCGAGGCTTTTCCATGGCAAGTAAGAATAGGGTAAAGCTTTTTTCAATTTAGGGCCGTCAAAATCCAAAACTTTTAGCGGCGTGTGAATGGAAATCACGAAGTCGGGCTTATAATCATCAAGATGCTTCATAATACACTGAGTTTCCACTTCTCCGCCGGCAGCGTAGCCCGGAAAGCGGCGTGGATTTTTCTGTGTATAACGTTCCCAGTACTTAATCGCATCGGTTGACCAGTCAACAGTTGGAAAGTTTCTGTTTAGATCGATCCCGTTTCCGTTGGTTCTGGTCTTTTTGTTCACACCGTCAGGATTAGCCACCGGTATGATTCTCCACGAGTTGCGCGCATCTACTTTTTGAAGGCGCTCTAACCAAAAGCGGCTAACAGCGCCGGCATTGGTTTCATCCCCGTGTATCAAACTGATAACTAAGATCTTTTTTGCTTCCGGATTTTTACTTAAATAATCAGAGTGAAAAATCGGCTCGCCCGCTACACTCTTACAGCCTTCAGACTGCTGAACTTTCTCACAAACCTGGTCAATAACCTCTTCTTTAAAATAGCTTGGATAATTATTGAGATAATTTAAACAGCGCTGTTTCAAACTGATAGGCTCTGTCGACGCATTTGCATAACTTGTGGACAGCTGAAATAAGAGAGAAAAAATTATTAACATTTCGAAAAATTTCATCACATTAAAAGTAAAAAGTCCTCATGTTTTTTAGCAATCGTCCGAAAAGCTTACTGGACCTAAAGCTAGAACAATTCGAGGAGAATAAAGCATGGCGATTAGAAGCAGTTACTTTTTGGCGGTTTTACTTATAGCAAACCCTTTCATGTTATTAGCCTTTCAGAACTGCTCTTCGAACACCCATGACCGAAACGTTGCCTCTGTTGAACAAACAAAAGAGAGCGCTAACACCGAATATTCCGAAAAAATTCATAACAAATTAGAAATTCGCTAATTTATCAGTCCAGGCTGCTTGACTTACATATAAATTACACTGTAATTTATATGTATGAAAAAAACCAATCAGCCTCTCCCATCATTAACAGCTAAAGAAAAATCGGTTCTGCAGTTCATTGAAGCGGAACTTGTTTCCAAGGGCATCTCCCCGTCATACCAGGAGATCTGCGACCACTTTGGTTTTGCTTCATTCAACTCAGTACAAAATTATTTAAAGCAGCTGACAGCCAAAGGCTATGTCACGATTAACCCGAACCAAAAGCGTGCCATTCAACTGCTTCATTCCGCACAGGATTTTCATCAAAATTTAATTGAGCGTTTACAGGTAACGGCAGAACCTTCTCGTAGCTCCTTATCCCATCAGTCTTCCCCAAGATTTTCTGAAAACGATAAGCATGCGAAGGTTCTGCCTATACCTTTCTTAGGGCGCGTTGCTGCCGGTGCTCCGATTGAGCGCGTGAATGAAAATGAATTTATCGAAATCCCCCTGAACTTAGTTAAAAACTCAAAAGATCTTTTTGCCTTAAGAGTCGAAGGTGACTCAATGATTGAAGAAGGTATTTTCGATGGCGATACTCTGGTTGTTCAATCAACTAAAATTGCCCGCGATGGTGATTTAGTAGTGGCCGGCATTGACCAGGAAGCTACGGTTAAAAGATTTTTTAATAAATCAAAAGCCGCAGACAACAAATCAATTGAATTACGTCCGGCTAACAAACGCCTGACGTCGATGTTCTATCATCCGTCACAAGTAGAAATTAAAGGTTTAGTAAAAGCGCTTCTTCGCTCTTACTAATTTCGAATTACTTAATAAAATCCTGAGCGGTTTTACCAAGCTCTTTCAAATAACCGCGCACTGGTTCGTAATCGGCGTCAGTGGCCTCTTTGAAATCGGTGATATGATACAGGTCCATCATCACCTTACCGCCTTCAGGCGTTTTGATATATTTCTTTAAAGCTTCCACGATTTTTACTTTAAGCTCTTCCGGCATTTCTTTTCTGAAGACCACCGGGTCATTTGGAATCGCTTCCGTGAGTTGAAGAATTTTAACTTTTTCGTAAACATCCGGGTGCTGAGTTCGCAAAATCCAGCGCGCATCTTTGGGAGTACCGTCATCATCCGGCGGAGTATAGAAAGTCGCTCCTGCATCAACTGCCTTTTGATAAACCGCCAAGACAACTGAATCGTGCTTACCGGCAAAAATAGTTTCCTTAAGTTTCACATTTTCTTTTTTAAACAGGCGGCTTGGCAAAAGGTAGCCTGATGTCGACGCCGGATCAACGAACGCAAAACGCTTTCCGTTTAGCTGATGAATATCTTTAATTCCGCTCGAAGCATGCACGATGATTTGCCCGCTGTAAGAGTCACGGCCGCGGTTCATTAACTTCAGCTTCGCTTCTGCTCCGTACTTTTCATTTGCTAATACGTAACCCAAGGTATTTAAGATCGCCACGTCTGCGCGCTTAGATCCCATGGCCTCCACTACCGCCACATAACTCGATGGAACTTCAATGCGGAACTCTAAACCCAGCTCGGCAGAAAGGTACTTCTGAAGCACTTTGCCCTGCTCCACAAGAGTCAAAACATCCTGCGCGGGCACTAAATAAAACTTAATCGGATTTTCTTTTGATCCCAAATCTGCACTATTTTTAGTGCAACCGAGGAAAGCAAAAACCAAAAGGAGGGCGCAAGTTTTGAATGTTTTCATGAGTGATCATATATACTTAATAGGGTTTGTGATCAATGGATTTAATTTAACTATTATGTAACCTTGACGGTTACAGAAAAATACTCAGATTTACCTTATCAACCATAAGGAGATAAAATCATGTCTATCCCAGCAGGAACATTTTCAGTCCTCCCCCTTCGTAACACTGTTGTGTTTCCGGGCATTACTCAGGCACTGAAAGTCGGACGCGATAAAAGCATCAAAGCTGTTGATTTGGCTAAAGAAAAAAATAACTGGATCCTCACGCTTACGCAAAAGAATGCAGAGTCAAATTTAGATAACGTAGACGAACTTCACGATGTGGGAACTTTGGCGAAGATTGAATCTGTTAAAGCCTCAGATGCGGGTTATTATATTGTCGTGCGCGGCTATCACCGCGTAAAAGTCAGCTCATTTAAAGCAGAAACTGGAATACTGGAGGCCTTCGTCGAACAGATCGAAGACGTTCATGACGTCGACCGCGCGACTGAAGACGCCTTACTTGCGAGTCTGAAACAAATCTCTAAAGAGGTATTAAGATTACTTCCCGGCAATACAGAAGCCGTTCAGGAAATGGTTGATGCGATTGATGATATTTCGCTTTTAGGAAACATGGCGGCCGCCAATGCCGAGCTGTCATTAGCAGACAAACAAAAAATTCTCGAAACTATCCATATTCGCGAACGTGTGATGAGTCTTTTGACCATGTTGCATGGCTTTAAAGAAAATCTCATCGTTCAGCAGGATATTCGCCAGAAGCTGACTTCGAAGCTGGGTCAAACTCAGCGCGAACAGATTCTGCGCGAGCAAATGAAAACAATAAAAGAAGAGCTCGGCGAGAAGACCGAACAGGGCCTTGTCGACACCTTCCGTACAAAATTAAAAGAACTGGATTTAAAAGGCGAAGCGCTTGAGCTGGCTGAACAGCAGATTTCGCGTCTTGAAAACACAAGCTCGCAGTCTCCTGAGTTTCAGATGATCAGATCGCATCTGGAGTTTATGTTTGCCCTGCCTTGGAACAAAGTTTCAAGCGGGCAAGAAATCGATTTAGAGCACGCTGCAAAAGTTCTTAACGACGATCACTACGGTCTTGATAAAATTAAAAAAAGAATTCTGCAGCACTTAGCCGTTTTGAAAATGAAAAAAGATAAAAAAGGTTCT
>JAJFMT010000090.1 GCA_020696855.1 Pseudobdellovibrio sp. | reverse complement strand
CCGAACTCGACAAAGCTGACTTCGTCCTGAGGGAACGGGTTTAAGCGTTTTTTCACTCGCAGCATCAGCTCGCGTGGGTGAAACGGCTTTGATAAAAAGTCATCGCCACCGGCCTCAAGCGTTTCAATGCGCTCGTCCGAAGTGACGGCTCCTGAAATAAAAATGATAGGAATATTTTTAAGCGCCGAAACATTTTTGATGATCTTACAAAGTTCAATGCCTGTTACGTGCGGCATTTTGTAATCCATTAAAATAATGTCGGGCCTTTCAGACTGAATGAGATCCAAAGCTTTTTCGGCCTGGCATGTATACAAGCAGTTGAATTCCGGATTCAAAATTTCGACCATTAATTGGCAGCTGTCCTCGTAATCATCTACGATAACGACTTTCTTCTTCACGAATTACATCCCTTTATACTTGATCTGTTTGCCATCAAGAATTTTTTTAATAGCCAGCCTCTTGTCGCCTTGTATTTCTATATTAGCATACTCCCCGTCAAAGTTGCACGAACCACCGACACCGCATTTCACTTTGAGCTCTTTTGTAAGTTCTTTTACAAATGGTTCGTACGCAGGAATTTTGTCTAATACTGTAACGGTCTTGCCACCGCGACTGGCTGTCTCAAGACGAAACACAATTACAAATTTTCTAGAATCAATTATTTCTTTAAGTGTTGCGATTTTTTTATCTTTGCCGGCTGTACCGTTGAGAATGGCCTGATCTTTCGGATCTGTCGAATAGACAAGTACGCGGTCTTTATTGTTGTTCGAACTACTATTACCCAAGGGGCCGATTCTCCTAAATATGACTACGCTTTAAACGTGGTCAGGACTTAGGGAATTCACGTTGCTCAGGCTCCGACTTCTTTTCGTCTCCGAGGCTGTGTCTTGTATACTCAGTTCCATCGTATCTGAAAAGTTGCGGCTCGTTATCCATTAAAGTAACCAGGTTTAAAGGGCGCTTCCAAATTTTATACATATTTTGCATTGTCGCGTCCATATAATTGGGCTGTAAATCCAGACCCTCATGCACATGATGCAATAGTAATTCGCCCCGGTTTTCGAAGTTTGCGTTTTCGATTTTGATGATCGGCTGACCGAAGTTTGTCATTTGGAACAGCAATTGAGCCTTAATTGCCTTGAAATCACGGGTATCAACTTCAAATTGATTAGTTTCTTTGTTCAGTTTGTAGACAAACATTCTGTTTCGGACACAAAAATCCTCTGTTAAATATTCGTCAATAAAGTTCACATCATTATAGAGTTTGCGGACTTCGAAGATTTTTTCACGGCCGAGCCCTGTTTTTTTATCCCAATTTTTACGCTCACGAACGTCGTCGCATTGCTCCCATTCGCGGCCAAACTGCCCTTTATTCCAACGTTCTTCGATATCGCGGAAAAGTTCGATGCCCACTTTATAAGGATTGTAACCGCCCATTTGCATGAACATTGTGCCGGAATGATGGTCGGCAAAATCAATGATTTCAGAGTCGTTCAAAATATGCCGGGTCATCATGTAAGAATGCCAGTAAGAGGCCCAACCTTCATTCAAGGTTTTTGTCATGCCTTGCGGAGCAAAGTAATAAGACTCGTCGCGGATAATTGTCAGGATGTCCTGCTGCCAGTCTTCCAGCGGAGCATAGTGAATCAGAAAAGAAAGGATGTCGCGCACCGGTTCTGCGGGGAATTCCGGTTTTTGCGAATCGATTTCGAACTGTTTTGCTTTTTGATCCGCCACTTTGTCAGGCGGGTTGATGTAATTTTTCATGTAAGACTTTTCGACCTTAAACATGAACTGCTCAGATTTATTAATGGCGGGTTTCGGCTCAGTCATTTTCGGCGGGCCGTTCAAAATGCTGTGGCGGTCGATCAAGTTTTCTAAACTGAGGCAGGTATCGATAAATCTTTCGACTTCGTCGTAACCGTAGCGGTCGATGTAGCGGCGCACGCGCGTGGCGTGATTCGCCATTTGATCGATCATCTTCCTGTTTGTTTTTGAGAACCAGATGTTATTTTTGAAAAAATCGCAGTGTCCGTAAACGTGGGCCATCACCAGTTTCTGATCCATCATGGAATTGCCTTCCATCAGGTAGGCATAGCAAGGGTCCGTGTTGATCACCATCTCGTAAATTTTTGAAAGACCGTATTCATAGGATTTTGAAAGCTGTTCGTATTCCATACCGAACTTCCAGTGCGGGTATCGCACCGGGAACCCGCCGTACGAGGCGAACTGACTGATCTGATCATAACTGATCAGTTCAAAAATGGTTTCAAAGCAGTCTAAACCGCAGTCTTTTGCGATTTTGCAAATGCGTTTTCGTTCTGCTTCAAGTTCAGGTGTCAGATTTGCCACTTACTTGCCTTTTCCTAAAAAGTCTTTAATAGAAGATAAAATTTTATCACGGCCTTCGATTTGGCTGAGTGTCAGCCGCTCGTCAGTACCGAATTCTTTTTGCAAGTCTTTTAAGAACTGGCCGCTACCGTACTTACTTTCCACCTGCCCGTATGAAAAAACATTTACATGCGGCAGAAAGAATTCTCTTAAAAGAGTTAAGCATAAACGCGTGTCTTCACCGCTCCAGTTGTCGCCGTCGCTGAAATGAAACGGGTAAATGTTCCACTCGCTTGAAGAGTATTCGGATTGAATCATCTGCTGGCATAATTTGTAAGCCGAGCTAATGAGAGTTCCGCCCGATTCGCTGGTTTTAAAGAAAGTATCTTCATCCACTTCTTTTGCGGAAGCATCGTGAATAATAAAACGCGTTTCTAAACCTTTATAATGTTTCTTCAGCCAGGTGTTAATCCAGAAGGATTCCAGCCGAACGATTTCTTTTTGTTCGTCACCCATAGAGCCCGACACGTCCATCATGTAAATCACAACGGCTTTTGTGTAAGGCATCTGCGTTTTTTTAACAGTTCGGTACTGAAAATCCCGTCGGATCGGAATGATAGCCGGGTCTTGCGGGTTATACGTGCCCGAAGAAATGTAACGGGCTAACGCTTTTTTGTAAGTCTGTTTGAATTTTCTTAAGCCTTCAGGGCCTACAGGTGCGATGCCGGTGTATTTATTTTTTTCGGTGAAAATATTTTTGGCGCCTTTGGGCTGAATCTTCGGAAGCTCGAGCTTTTCACCTAGGATCTCAGCCAGCTCTTCCATCGAGATTTCTACTTCGATCATGTGTTCGCCGGCCTGATCGCCCGCTTCGCCTTTGCCGGGGCCCGGCTTGCCGCCTTGCCCGTCGCCTTTATCACCGTCACCCTGGCCCACGCCTTGTTCGTTTTGCTTGGGCCCGTACCTGAAGGTCGGAATATCAATTCTTGGAATCGGAATTTTTACGAACTCATCTTCACGGCGGCCGATCAGTTCTCCGTTCGTCACATAACGTTTAAAGTCATCTCTGACTTTACCCTTAATTATGCTTTTAAAACGGCTCTGATCTTCGCGAATCGCCATGGCGTTCCTTTATTGGGTTGTCGAGCAATGCTCGCGTTTATTCTGGAGCAATGCTCGCCTCTTATCCGATTTATTTATTTATTCTTAACATCGCCTCTTGCAAATATGCTGGCCACGTAATTCAGAACATCTGTGGCAGAAATTTCATCGTAACCGAAATCCTTAATCAAACGTGACTTAACGATATCGATCTTTTCCTGCGTTTCTCTGTCAGCGACAGAGCTTACCAGAGAGGTCAGCTTGATACTGTCTTTTTGATCTTCAAAAAGTTTCAGTTCCAGCGCCTTATGTAAGCGGTCATTCATTTTGTAATTGAATTTTTTGCCATCAATCGCAAGGGCGCCGATGTAATTCATGATTTCACGGCGGTAATCGTCCTTGCGCGACTCAGGAATTTCAATTTTTTCCTCAATCGCACGCATCAGGCGCTCATCCGGTTCTTCATCAGCACCGGTAAACTGATTCCGTACACGTTCTTTTTGAGTGTAAGCTTTGATGTTATCAATATAGTTTCCGCAAAGTCTTTGCAGTGCGCTTTCATCAGCACTGATCGCGCGCTGAACTTCTGATTTGATTATTTCGTCGTACTCTTGTTTTACAACAGACAATAATTCTTTATATTCCTGTTTTAATTCATCACTCGCGATTAACGAGTGATGCTTCAGACCGCTTTCTAATTCGTTCATGACCATGAACGGGTTAACAGAGCCGCGGTTCATCTGCTGAGCCATGACCAGCGCGTTTGAAAGTTTATCCTGAATATAACGCGGAGAAATCCCGTCTAAACCTTCGCGTGTTGTTTCTTTTCTGAGTTCTTTCACGTTGTCTTCAGTGTAATTCGGCAAAGTTTTACCGTTATAAAGTTTCAGCTTCTGCAAACGTGTTAAATTTGCTTTTTTCGGCTTCTCTAACCGTGTGAGGATCGCCCACATGCCGGCCATTTCAATCGTGTGCGGAGCAATCGAGATTCCGCGCAGTCTTTGAGAGTTGAAATCCTTTTTGTAGATGTTCGTCTCTTCTTTCAATCGCGTAATGTAAGGAATGTCGATCTTAACAGTACGGTCACGCAAGGCTTCCATGAACTCGTTATCCTGTAATTTGCGGTACTCGGGCTCATTCGTGTGACCGATAATCACTTCATCGATGTGAGTCTGCGCGAATTTTTTAGGTTTTACCCGGTGCTCTTGCGAAGCGCCCAGTAAGTCGTACAAGAAAGCGACGTCTAACTTAAGAACCTCAACGAACTCAATCATACCGCGGTTCGCGACATTGAACTCCCCGTCAAAGTTAAAGGCACGCGGGTCAGAGTCAGATCCGTATTCTGCAATTTTACGGTAATTAATATCACCTGTTAACTCGGTAGAATCCTGATTCTTTTCATCTTTCGGCTGGAAAGTACCGATACCAACGCGGTCCGCTTCTGAAATGAAGAATCGTTTCACACGGACATGGCTGAGAACTTTTAAAAGGTCGCCATTGTATTTTTCCATCAAAGACTTAAAGATAAAGCGCGATGGCGGGCATAGCTCGCCGGAGATTTTCATACGGAAGTCTCCGTCCTGGCCGCGATTGATTTCATCAATGATCGCCGGGCGCATTTCTTCCGGTATTAATAGTAACGGCTCTTCATTCATCGGCGACTGAAAATGTTTTACGTCTTTTCCCAGAAGGCCTTCTAAGGCGCCTTTTTCATCGATCCATTCAAATGTATAAAGAGCACCGGTATCTGACTTTGAGTATTCCTCAAGGCCTTTTTTCAAACGGCGGCAAATCGTTGATTTTGCCGAACCCACAGGGCCATGAAGTAAAATAACACGCTTTTCAGTTCCGTATCCTAATGCCGCGGCTTTAAGAACATTCACTAATTTCATGAGCTGAACATCGAGGCCAAAGACCGCGTCTTTTCCGCCGTTTTCAGCGTCATCGAAAAACTTGTAACGAATCACATGTTTTTTGAAGTCGATGTACTCTTCTGTTCCTTTTTCAAGGATCATGTCATACATACGCTGATAAGCATTTCGTGTAATTTTAGGGTTGGCTTTCACCAGATCCAGATACTCATTAAAAGTTCCGCTCCAGTGCTGAAGTGAACTTGCAGGGTTCTGAGACTGCCACTTTTCGACTAATGTTCTGAAATTAATACCTGACGACATCGAATCTCCTTTTCACCTGAAAGCTCAGGATGAGGTCCGGGTGGTTCTACCTTAGATTATGCACCGATAAGTTTCGGTTAGCGACAAATTTATTTATTCGTTATTTTATATTTATTTCCCGGTAGCCATCGGGTTTGCTTAAGACAAAGGTCTCGTTTTGGTATTGGGGCATTTGCAGCTGATCTTTAAATATCCAGGTCATCTCGAAGTTGCGGCTTTTTACTTCTATACGTCTTTTAATAGGGCTCTCATAGGTCCAAATAGCCTCAGTTCCATCCTTATGAGTGCATGAAACCGGCTTAGAAAGTTCATTCAGACGGCAGTTCCAATTTGCATCGGCGGGATTCTGATCATGGATAATTTTCCACAGTAAACGCGGTGATATGTTTTGTTTAAATACCGGGTATAAGGTTTTTTCATTTGCAGGGCCTTCAATATAGGTTTTGTCTAAATGCAGAGCGATCTTAATCTGGCGGGGCAAAACCAGAACACTCGCAACCGAAACACCCAAAGTTCCGGTGATTTCAAGGCGGGCCGCCTGCATCGGCAAAAGTGCAATCTGAATTTTTACGTTATTGGTATCCTGAGGTGTTTTAATCTGCGCTTTTGTCTCAAGCATTCGCGGCGCCTCGCCGGAAATAGGAACCGTCTGCTCGGAAGCACATCCTACCATCAATAAAAAGTAAGCCGATAAACAGACTTTTATGAATTTCTCTTTATTCACTCCCCTAATTAAAGTTATGATGAAGTGGAAATGCAATTAAAATTACGCCATATCATTCTTTATGTAGGTGCCTGTATTGTTCTGGGCGTTGCGGAAGTTAGTGGATTAAGTTTACTGGCAATTCTCTCTTTGCTTCAACTGGCTGTATTACTGCAGTCGATGCCTTTCACTCGCCAGGCTCAACTGGCCGAGCTGAAACTTTTTTTAATCAGTTTGCCTTCGATATTTTTTTGGGGCGCGATGCACTCGTTTACGCACATTTATTTGAAGGAATCGTCACCGGTTCTCGGCTTGATGGCGATGATGGTCACACTGTGTATAACTTTGATTGTGGGATTCATGCTGGTGTTCAGCCAGGACTATCTCGAGAAAAATAATTTTGCTGTTCTGAATGCTCTGTCAGATGCCTTTAACGACATCCGAAAAGAAAAAAAGCGGCTTTTTAAAACCGCTTTCCTGTTATTTATTCTTTCATTTCCGCCACTATTGGCCGTTGACTGGAAGATCGTCTTTTCGCTTACGGCGACGCTGTTTTGGTTGAATCGTTCACAGCTGAAGAAGGCGTTCTCACACCCTTCGTAACATTTTGCAGAACCACAAGCTTCGCTTCGATCTCTTGCTTGCGTTTTGCATCGGCCTCAAGATTCTGGGCTTTCAATAAAAATTCTATCGCTTTTTCAGGCTGATTTAATTTCGCGTACACATCACTTAAATGTTCAGCGATAATTCCGACATCCGACTGCATTTTGTGAGCTTTCTCTAATACATCAGCGGCTTTTTTGAATTCACCTTTTTTATAAAGAACCCATCCTAAAGTATCCAGAATGTAAGGATCTTGTTTTTCTTTCGCAACTGCACGGCGCGCGTAAGTCTCGGCTTTCTCAAGCTGCTCGCCCATTTCAGCCCATGAGTACGCCAAATAGTTCAGGGCTTGCGCGTGTTCCGGCTCAAGCTCGATGACTTTTTTCATACTGCTGATCATTTCAGTTTTAAGATTCATTTTATCCTGCAGCATTCCCAGGTGGTAATGCACCAGTGCTGAAGATGCGAATTTTTCCTGCGCTGAATTTAAAGTCGCAAGAGAATTCTTCATATCATTTTTATCTTCATAAAGCTGCGCCATAAAGATAAACGCCTGCGGGTTATCTGACTTAGCCGGTACAAATTCTTTTAAGTAGTTTAAACCTTGCTCAGGTTTTCCTAAAATTTTACTTAAGTAAGCCGCATGCAAACGCGCTTCTTCATAGTAGCTGCTTTCAGCTTCGATTTTAAGATATTGAGCCAACGCTTCTTTGTATTCACGTTTCTCTTCATGAACGGCAGATAAGTAGAATCTGACTTTGTCTGAATCCGGAGCGATAGCCAGAATTTCTTCAAGTTTAACAATCGCACGGTCATACATCTTTTTATCAATTAAAATCAGAGCCATTTTCAACTTAACTTGAACCGAGTCATCATTCGCTTCATCCAGCATTTCAAGTTGCTGATAGGCTTTGTCGTACTGATTAGTTGAAATGTAATACTGAGAAAGGATTTCAGCGATCTTCGCTTGCGGGTGTTCTTTCTGAACGCCTTCGTAGTACTTTACGAAAGCATCAAGACCCTGTTCTTTTTGAACGTACTGACCCATCATGCTGATGGCTTCGAAAAAGTCAGGTTTGGCCTGCATTGCTTTTTTAAGTTCAGCTTTAACACGCTCTGTTTTCTTCGGAGATTGTTCCGAATAAACACGCGCCAGGTAGTAGTAAGCTAAATGCTTAGAGGCAAATTCCTTGTCGGAACTCACGACTTTGAAACATTCGACAGCTTTCGGATAATTTTTAAGTTCAGTGTAAATCGCACCTAAATAAAGCAAAGATTCCATATCTTTTGGATCTGCTTTTACCAGGCCTTTGTAAATTTCTTCGGACTTCGTGTAGTTTTTGTTCGACGTGCTAAGGCCCGCAAGCAACAAACCTACATCTCGTTTATACCCTGAAACTTCGTAAGCTTTTTCTGCCCAGTGAATTGACGTTTCCATGTTTCCGGCTTTGTAGTACTCAACCGAAAGTTTTTGCATCAATGTTGGAGAGCCTGGATCGTAAATCAGCGCTGTTTTTAAAAGTTCGATCGACTCACTGCCATGACCGGCAGCAGATTCCAGTTCAGATTTCAAAAATAAATAGTCAGCTTGCGCACGATTATGAAGCGGATCGATGATTTGAGTGTCTTTGATATCAACTTCAGTCGGAATTTTCAGAGAGGCCGGCGCACGATTGCGATCGTTTATAGCGGAATCGTAATATTGGTGTGACGGACTCGCGCAACCAACTGCTAACAATAAAAAAATAGAAACCAGATTTGTCTTTTTTAATCCGCTCATGCTCTTCCTCTTAAGAGGTTTATCGGCAAGTATGGCCTGTCAGAGGAGGATAGTTTGATTAAATAATGATCAAAATTCGAAGATCTGGCCCTTCGCCTGTAACTTTTTTTTAATTATTTTCAAGAAAACTAAAGACTACGTTGCCTGGGAAGAAATAGGCGAAAAGCTTCTCTTTTAAGCGAAAAGTGAAGTGAAATAAGCCACATAAGGGGAGGCCATTGTGATGAACCAAATGGAAAGCTTGAGCGTAAAACCAAGCGCAAAAGTGAAAATTATTAAGCGTTACCAAAACAGAAAGTTATATGACACTCAACAAAGCTGTTACGTAACGTTAGACGATATTGCAAAAATGATTCGCTCAAACGAAGAAGTTATGGTGATCGACAATAAATCGAAAAACGATATCACCGCTGCTACTTTGACTCAGATTATTTTCGAGTCAGAGAAGAAAGCTTCTCAGTACGCTCCACTATTCACACTGAGAGAAATCATTCAAAACGGTAACGGAAGCATTTCTAGCTACTTGGCGAAATTGGGTGCATTCCCAATCGACTACATGACCAAACAAGCTACTGTTAATGTGAACATTGACCGAGTTTCAACTGATGATCTTAAACAGAACATCGAAAACCGTGTTGCTACTGCAGCTCGCTTGAACACAGATTCAACTTCAAAAGTTGTAGCTGAAAAAGCAACTGTATTACCAGGTATGAACACTGAAGACGAAACTCCGAATCTTCCTCTTCCAAGCAGCAATCAGTCTTTCAACCCTTAATACTGATTAGCTCTTAAGTTTTCTTATCCGAAAGCCTCGGTTTAGTCGCCGGGGCTTTTTTATTTCTAGAATTCTCTTTTGGATTTTTATTTAGATTTTCGGTTTTCTCTTCGAAAAACGCTCAGACAATGACGTGTTGGCATAGCTTGCAGTCTCAGCCTCGCACCTCAGTTACCTCCTTTACGCAAGCTGATGCCAAGCCGAACTCGGTTTTTCGAAGAGAAAACCGAAAATCTAAATAAAAATCCAAAAGAGAATTCTAGAAATAAAAAAGACCGCGGAGTCTTAAACGGAGTGATTCGAAAAAAATCTAATTCGTAGGATTAAATAACAGCACCGGGAATTAGCCAAAACCTTGTTGCGCTTGATTGCGCAAACTGAGAGTTAACGAAATTTGCTACATTGATCGATCTAGTTGATAGGAAGAAATCGATATAGACAGCCGGCAATGGGAACTAAAGTTGTCTATGAATTATAGGATATTTTTTGGGGCACTAAGGATGGGTGGGTTTGAATTTGGATTTTGCTTTTAGTTCTTTTCCCCTTCGAAAAACCGAGTTCGGCTTGGCATCAGCTTGCGTTTGGGACGTGACTGAAGTGCGAGGCATAGGCTGCAAGCTATGCCAACACGTCATTGTCTGAGCGTTTTTCGAAGGGAAAAGAACTAAAAGCAAAATCCAAAGTCAAAGCCAGCCAGCCGCCCGGATAGTGGCACGAACCACCTATTTCAAACTGCGAATAAGGTAGATTTTTTTGTTTGGGTTAATCGTAAGGTCAATGGTGCCTAAATCTTCTGATGGTTTTCCGTCAAAGGTTCGGCCCTCGATTTTAAGGGTCGTTAAGTTGGTTGCGTCCAGTCTTACAGTTTGAATTGTTTCCGGAAGGAAGGACCAGTTTCTAAGGTCTGCACGCTCTGCTGCGAGCATGATCACCCAGGCGATATCCCCCAGGGCTTTGTCTTTCTGGCGGATCTGATCGGCCACCACTTCTTTGGCCACCCGGGCACCGAATCTGCGGGCCGCTAAAGACGCGTAATCCGCCTCCAGCGTGGCGATCGCGGCTTTTTCGACGCTGTAGATGGTTTGGCTTTCTCTGAAGAATGGCGCGCTTTCTACCGTGCTCGTAACGGCAATCCGTTTAGTGGTACTAGGGCTTCCTTCGAGCATCGGGTAATCGCTGTGACTTAAACCGCTTGTGCGCAAATGGTAATTGGGCCGGTCTGTTTTCTTCGGGCCCCAACCCTGCATGTAGATAATAGTAATTTCATGTTTATTTTTTTTCGGGCGTTTGGCGATTTCGATTTCTTCGTTAGAGGGATTTACTTTTTTCAAGAGCTGCGCAAATTCATCGTAGCGCTTGGCGCGCCAGCAGGCTGTTAGCATATCGATAGCTACAGCTCTGAAACTTGCATCGATGTTGTAGGCATCTTTATAAGAAATGCAGGCGTCATCCCAGTTGTTGCTCTGCTCGTAAATTAATCCTGAAAGGTAACTGGCGAAAGAATTCAGTTCAAAGCTTCGCTTTTCTTCTTCGGCGAATTTTCTGGTTTTCTCGTTGATTCTGCGCACTTCGACCATGGCGTTTTCGTAATCGTTCATCTCGATAAAATTGATAGCGGCCATTGCATTGATAAATAATTTTTCGAATTTATCACCTTTGTACTGAATCATTTGCTCGTTCAATAACGTGGCGCCGAGAGTACGGCTGATCGACGTGTAATCCTGCTGCTCAGCCAGTTTGTCTGCCTGAAGAAAGTAATCTGTACTTAATTTGTATTCGCGGCAGATTTGCAGAGCACTGGCGTACTCCATCAGATACAAAAGGCGGTCGTCGCTGCTGTCGTCAGCCAGTTTTTGAAGTTTTTCAAGTGCAGGCGCGCACTGGCCTCCCACTATCTCACTCTGTAGCGGCACCATCTTGTTTTGATGAGTAGCACAGGCCGTTAGCCCGCTGATAGAAACAGCGAGAGCAACGGCATGTAAAAACTTTTTAACCATTTAATGGAATTAAAGTCCTACAGATTTCTTTCTGTAAGCTTTTCTGATTTCTTTGTGATTAGTCCAGGCGATAATGCCGGTTTTAAGGTTAGTCAGATTCAAAGTCAGCTTGTAATAAACTGTTTTTTCTTTTCCGACTTCCTGAACGATGGAATCCAAACGGCCGTTAACAATGAAGTCCGCGCCGATCTGGCCGCCCGGGCCTTTTTTTGTTTCTTCAGAAACCATTCCTGAATTCTGATAACCGTACTCGTTTGAAATATCTTCGCGCGCTTCTTTATCAACAAAGTTTACGCGGCCGGAATTCGTAAGCTCTACGCGGATCATATCCATCACGCTTTGAGTGTCGATATGTTCGCTGGTTTTATTCTGAAGATTTGTCACCATTACAATCGGTGGCTTCTTTGCATTGGCAATCGCATCGTGACCTAACATTGAAGTCACCATACTTTTTACAGCCACTTGCATGTCAGTTTCAGACCATTGATCGTTCATCAGATTTTCACGCTGAGGATCATCGTACTGACCTTTTACGAATGCTTTAGGACCGCATGACGACGCAAACAAAATAGCCGACAAAGACATTAAAAGAATATTGAACTTCATATGGGCTCCTTCTTTATAACAGTCATAATAGCTCTTTTTTCGTGAATAAAAAAACGAAAAGCCGTCCTAATCCGGTTTTTGAAGCAGGACATAAATAAGAGCCAGCTGAGTTACGTCCTGCTATTGCAAGAAAACCACATATGGACCAAATCTGTAATGCCCAAAGTGCATTTCTTATACTTAAAAAGCATTTTAACCCGGACTGTGAAGAATTCTGGCTACTCACCTTAAATACTCAGCTGTGTATCTTAAATACGACCTTATTATCGCGAGGTACCTTAAATTTTTGTTTGGTTCACCCCCGAGACCTTTTTCGTAAGGCCATTGTGGATAATGCCTATCAAATTATTATCGCGCACAACCACCCCAGTCTTTGCGTGAAGCCAACGGCTGCCGACATCAAGCTGACCAAGCGCCTGAAAAAAATCTCTAAACTTATTGAGATTCCGATAATTGATCACATCATTTTCTCGAGTGAAAATTATTTCAGCTTTAAAGAGAACAAAATTGTTTTTTAGTATTCGTCCGACCGGACTTCATCACTTTGCTGAGAAGGTTTACGAATTTTAGTCGCTTTGATAATTTCAAAGTTATCCGAAAGTTCTATCAAATAGCCGCCCGCTTTTGCGTTTTCGATGTACTGACGGCGGTACTCTGATCTTTCTTCCGGAGTCATATTGCGCGGGTCAAGGTCACCGACGGGAGCTGACGGCTGCGATTCTTCTTTTTGCATCATATTAGGGTTGTCGGCATATTTGTTTTTCATCGCCGTAACTTCAGCCTGAGTGACAATGCGCTGAGACTTAACCATTTCTTGCTCGGCTTTCAGCTTCACTTGCTCGCGGTCGGCGATAATCTTTTTTGTAGCCTCGAGCGAAGCACGCTCCAGCCTGATTTTCTCAATGGCTTTTGCCTCGTTTGCCAGTTGCAGATATTTATTCACAACTTTATCCACGTCTTCTGACTGTGTTGGCTGACGGTATCTGACCTCTGAAGATAACTTCACCGGTTTAAAATAGAAGTACGCCGCCACGTTAAACAGCAGTGCAAATCCAATTAAGTAATTCATCAGATTATCTAGACTCTTCACCTTCTGAATATCGGCGCTTTTTACACTAATATTTAAATAAAACAAAATTCTGAATAGCTATTTCTCAAAGTGAGACATTTTTTTGCTCAGACTTTTTTATTTGCATTACAGGAATGGTAATAATGAACTCAGTTCCCTGACCCAGCTTGGATTTGACCTGGATGTCGCCGCCGTGATTCTGAATAATTCCGTAAGAAATACTAAGTCCCAGGCCTGTGCCCTGCCCCACATCTTTTGTGGTAAAGAACGGTTCAAAAATTTTTTCGACAACCTCTGCACTCATGCCAGTGCCGCTGTCGCGGATAGACAGCTGAACTTTTCCTACTTCATTTGTTGAAGCCTTAATTGAATGCGTGGATATCCAGATATGACCATTACCTTCAATTGCATGCACAGCATTTGTCAGAATGTTCATAACGACTTGATTCACCTGTGAAGCGTAACAATGAACAAGAGGGATCGGCTCGTATTCACGGTGAATCTGAATGCGGTTTTTGGTTTCGCCCCGTAAAAGCTCCAGTGTCATATCGATCGATTCATGCAGGTCGATCTCTTTTAACTGTGATTCTTCAAGACGCGAGAAATTCCTTAACCCCAGAACGATGTCACGCGTTCTTTGCGCCCCGTCCTGGCAGGACTTAATCAGGCGCGGAAGATCCTGCTGAATGTAGTCGAATTCATAATCTTCTTTAATTTTGTCGGCCTGCTCGGGGTTCTTTTCGATAAGTTCGACGATCTTAAATAGCTTCTCAGAGTATTCGCGCAAATGTGAAGTATTGCTGTAAATAAAAGCGATCGGGTTATTCAGCTCATGTGCCACGCCGGCTACAAGCTGACCTAAGCTTGTCATTTTTGCGGATTGCACTAACTGTGTCTGCGCCTCTTTCAGGTTTTGATTCGCCTTTTCGAGTTCTTGAATTTTTAACTTCAAATCCCGGCGTGTGCGGTACACTTTCAGACTCATTTGATTGAAAGTCGATGTTAACAGACCGATTTCGGTTTTGTTCTGTACTTCAAGCTGCACTAAAGAATCGTTATTTTCGAAGGCGCGAAGACCCTTAATAAGATCGTTTACGGGACGCAGTAATACGGATGTGGTAATCAGTATCGTCACAATAAGAATAACAACACCGAAGCCGATCACGCCCATGAAAGCGACGTTTACGTTCTTAAGCACCGCCTGTGATTCTTTTTTGCTTGTGCCGATAATAATCTGAAAAGGCGACTGATCCCACATGACGGCATAACGGATAAAGGCGTAAGTTTCGTTACCCACAGTGATATCCACAAGTGAATCAGATTCGGCTTTTTTGAGATCAGAAAGTTTTTCTGGCGGAATACTTTCGAAGTTACCAAGAAGTGAGTTCACCATCTGATAATTTTCATTTACCAAAAGCATTTCGACTTTCAGGTCATT
>JAJFMT010000089.1 GCA_020696855.1 Pseudobdellovibrio sp. | reverse complement strand
CCGGACCATATCTTCACCGGAACAACAACTCGTGACGGTCAAGTGACCATCCTGGGTATCATTACTTCAAAAGCTCCGCGCCTGGCTTACACTTATAACTGGGCCAGCGGTCAAACAACTCAGTGGACTCTTCCTTCGGCTCCTGAAGTTGATTTGAATAAATTCGTGGTTTCTGAATTGATGTCTTACGATTCGCGCGACAAAGTTAAAATTCCGATGTTTGTTCGCTTTCCAAAAGGCTGCGAGTTAAACGCTAAGAACAGGCCGAACTGTCCTGTGGTTGTTCACTTTCACGGTGGCCCTGAAGGCCAAAGTGAGCCGGGCTTCAGCACAATGGCGCAGGCCTTTGTTGACGAAGGATTCATTTTCGTAGAACCGAATGTTCGCGGAAGTGATGGTTACGGTAAAAAATGGATCGATATGGATAATGGGCCGAAACGTGAGAACGTGATTACCGATATCGAAGACGCATCGATCTGGATCAAAAATAACTGGAAGTCAGCAGATGGCCAGGCTCCTAAAATCGGAGTCATGGGCTGGAGCTACGGCGGTTACTCAACTTTGATCGCCATGACAAAGTTCGCGGGCGCTTATGATGCCGGTGTAGCTTTAGTTGGTATGAGCAATCTGTATTCTTTCTTAATGAACACGGCACCGTACAGACGAATTCTCAGAATTTCTGAATACGGTGATCCTGAAAAAGACAAAGAGTCTTTGATGCGTTTATCGGCTATTACTTATGTGAACAAAATCAAATCGCCACTGATGATTATTCAGGGAGCGAATGATCCTCGCGTACCGGTAGGTGAGGCACTGCAAATCCAAGAGACTTTGCAGAAAAATAAAATTGAAAGTCAGCTGATTGTATTTGCCGATGAAGGTCACGGTTCTGCTAAAAAAGAAAATCAGGTTCTTGAAATCGGTCACACAATCGAATTCATGAAAAAACACCTGAAAGACAAACCGACAACGGTTACTCAGGCTAACTAACAATCTATCGTTAGCTGAATCGTTCTTTTAATTCCTGAATCTTAAATTCGCCGAGCAAAGCATCAATGCGCTCGGCGGATTTTTTTTGTGGCTTCCCTGTCTTAGTGGCAATAATCAATTCATTCTTCATCGAGTGCTCAAACCCGACAAGTTCAGTCACAGTGACATCGTAGCCATGGGCTTCGAGGCGCAAGCAGCGAAGGACGTTCGTTAAATGGCTACCAAATTCGCGCGTGTGAATAGCGTGGCGGAAGAGCTCCACCTGCGGAGAGTTCAAAGAAAACTTTTTATTCTGCCGCAAATACTGCGCCACCTCGGCCTGGCAGCACGGAATCAAGACTATGTTTTTGGCATGACGTTCAAGAGCAAAGCTGATGGCATCATCTGTAGCCGTGTCGCAGGCGTGAAGGGCCGTGACCATATCAACTGAAGCGGGGATAGCACTGAGGTTTCTGGCTTCATCAACGCTGGTGTTAATGAAAGACATGCGTTCAAATCCAAGCTTCTTTTGTAAAGTTTTTGATTTCTCAATCAGCTCGCTGCGGGTCTCAACGCCGTAAACGTGGCCTTTGTTTTTCAGGTTTTTGAAAAAGAGATCGTAGAGAATAAACCCAAGGTAAGATTTGCCGGCTCCGTGATCGACTAAGTTTAAAGTTTCAGAGTTCGTATCTAAATCCTTTAAAAGTTTTTCGATGAAGTGAAAGAGGTGATACACCTGCTTGAGCTTGCGACGGCTATCCTGATTCATTTTTCCATCCGCAGTCAGGATGTGAAGCTCCTTCAACAGCTCTATGGATTGTCCTTCTTTAATTTCCGTCATTTAAAAGCTCCCGAAGCGGTAAGATAAATGAACGCAGCCAAAAAGCAATTCATCGGGAAAAAAAGTAGCTGGCACTTTTCAAAACCGAATTTCGGATCCAGAAAGTGCCAGACATCATAAGTAATGTAAATTGAAATCAGTTTATAGAAATAGAGTTCCCACTCTAAAATAGGCCAGTAATTACGGTGACTTGTATAAAAATCAAACGTTTGATCAATTTTTATGGACAGGTATTTTGATTGGGATTAGCTTGGTCAACATGTCAGATGTTAAGGATTCTAAACCAGACTCGAAGTTCTGTATCTTAGGTGTTGCAACCAAACTGTTTGCAAAACTTGGTATCGATAAATGCAGTACCCGTGAAATCGCCAAGCATTCGGACGTGAACGTTTCTTTAATTTCATATTACTTCGGCGGAAAAGAAGGCCTGTATAAAGAGTGCATCCGTAATCACGCTTTGACCATTCTGGATAGCGTGAAAGAAACAGTCGAAGAATTCGACAAGCAGGAATTAACCCGCGAACTTTTTATTGAAGACATGAGCCGCATGGTAGATCACATGATTCAAAGCCAGTGGCACAATCCTGAAATGGCTAAGATTATTGCGCGCGAAAAATTGGCAGGGTTCCCGCACGCCAGAGAAACTCATATAGAGATTCTATATCCGCTCATTCAAAGATTCTATCGCTTGTTTGAAGCCGGGCAGGAAAAGGGCATAGTCAAAAAAGAAGTGAGTGCTCCGATATTCTTCATGACATTGATGGAAGCCATTTGCGGTATTTTCAATATGAAAGACTGCGACCTTCCGCTGACGCGCGATTGTGCGCACATATTGAATGATCCCGTTGCTCTCAGAAAACAGCTTATTTCTATTTATCTAACAGGAGTTCTCCAATGAAAGTTCTGATTTTTTTAACCATCCTTATCTCCACCTCTGTTAATGCGATGACCATTGACGAATACCTGACCCAGGTAAAAGCCAAGAACAGAACGATCAGATCTTATGATATTGATGTCGAAGCCGCTGCAGACAAGCAAGTTGCAGGCGATCTGGCTTTATCGCCGCTGTTAACGGGCAGCTACTACGTTCAAAAAGATAAGTCTTTGCCTTTGCTGATGTTCCTGGCGCAAGAGCGTACAACAACAGCGGCAGCACTGGGACTTTCAAAAAAATTCTCAACCGGCACAACGCTGGCGTTAACCGGCGAAACCTATAAGTACGATTACGACCAGCCGCTGACTCCCGGAGATACGGGCTATTCGACAGGCCGTTTGGGCATCAGTCTTACTCAGTCACTGTGGAAGGATTCTTTCGGAAGAGCCACTCGTTTAAGACAAAGCCGAGAAGCTTTAACAGCACAGCTTGAAAAAATGAGCAGTGATTTAAAAAAACGCTCAGCGCTCATTCAGGTTGAATCCGACTACTGGGATTACCTGGTGGCCCAGGAAAACGTGAAGCTGAAGCAAGCCAATCTTGAGCGGGCTAAAAAACTTCAGTCGTGGTCTTCTAACCGAGTTTATAACGGTATTGCCGACCAAAGTGATTTATTGCAGATCAAAGCTTTAGTCAGCAGCCGTGAAGTTGAATTATCAAATGCAAAAGATGAACTGGAAAGTAAGGGGATTTCAGTCAGAGAAAATTTAGACCTGTCTTCTTCAGACCCCCTCCCTCAATTTACCTCTTCTCTGACTGAAACCCGCCCTTACATCACAGATTTAAGTAAGAAGCCGAATATGATTCGTATTCAAAATTACTTAACGCAACTCGAAGCGAAAATAAAACAGGATGTTTCTGACGAAGTCCGTGACTCTTTGCGCCCTGATCTTTCAGTAACCGGAAAGTACTACACGACATCTTACGATGTTGATCATCAGACCATGCAAAACAATATTACAAAAGACGACAGACCTGTCACCTATGTCGGTTTGAATTTATCGTGGATGTTCGGTTCTGATGCTGTGAGCGCACAAAAATCTTCGGCAGAAAAAGCCGCACTGGCAGCGCGCTACCGCGCTGAGCAGGAAGCCTTAGTCGGTAAAAATGCGTGGCAGGATTTTTTACGGCGTTACGAAACTTCCAAACAAAATGTTTTAACTCTTGAAAAGCTGGCGCAAATTCAAAGTGAACGGTCAAGGCAAGAGCAAATCCGGCTGAATAAAGGCCGTACCATTACATTCAATGTTGTGACGGCAGAGACTGACTCGGCCGAAGCTCAGGTGAATTACCTGAAAGCGAAGTCAGGTCTCAGAAAACTGGAAGCCTCATCTCTATTATTTACAGATATTACGGAGTAATTTATGAATTTAGCAGAACTCTCAATTAAACGGCCGATTTTCATCTCTTGTGTAATTATCCTGATGATCGTCCTGGGTTTGATTTCTTATAAAAAGATGCCGGTCGATCAGTTCCCGGATGTGACGTTTCCGATTGTCTTCGCTGAAATTATTTATCCGGGCGCTTCACCTGTGGATGTTGAAAGGCAAGTTTCTAAGATCATTGAAGACGAAGTTTCAAGTCTGCCCGGAATTGATACTGTTTCTTCAAACAACTACGACTCAGTGGCGATTATCGTTATTAAATTCCGATTAGGAACTGACATCAAAGAAGCGGAACAACAGGTACGTAACCGCATCAGCAACGTCAGAAACCGTCTGCCAAAGGATGCCAAAGAGCCCGTCATCAGACGTTTTGACCCGGCTGACCAGCCGATCATTTCAATTGCGCTTAATTCAAAATTAGACCCGGCTACGCTTTATGATGTGGCCAACGAGCAGGTGAAGCCCCTGCTTGAACGTGTGCAAGACGTCGGATTAGTACGTATTGTCGGCGGACAGAAAAAAGAAATTCAGGTCATTGTTGATAGAAAAAAACTTCAGGATCACCAAATTCCGATGGTTCAGGTTTCCAAGAAGATTATGGAAACTTCAAAAGATACGCCTATCGGTAAGTTCGAGAGCAAAGACAATGAAACCGTTTTAAGAGCGGTGGGTGAGTTTAATAACCTCGAGCAGTTAAAAGATGTGGCTGTAAACTTTGTGGGCTCAGACAGATCCGTTAAACTGCAGGAGCTTGCGATTATCAAAGAAGATCTGGTGAAGGCGCAGCGCTTTTCATCTATCAACGGAGAAAATGCCTTGTTTCTTCAGGTTTACAAACAGTCCGGCGCTAATACGGTTGCGGTTGCTGACCGGGTAAAAATGCAGGTTGAAAACGTTAACCTGGTGTTGAGCGAAAAAAAGCTGGATGCAAAAGCAGTATTGGTACGCGATGCCTCGATTCCGATCCGTAAGAATGTTTTGGACGTTCGTGAAAGTATATTTTTAGGGATTTTACTTTGCGTGATCGTCGTATTCTTTTTCTTGGGGTCAGCACGGTCTACATTTATTACCGGTTTAGCTTTGCCTAACTCGCTACTGGGCGGTTTTATTATCATGTATGTGATGGGGTTCTCGATTAACATCATGACTTTGATTGCCTTGTCGTTGGCCGTTGGTCTTTTGATCGATGACGCGATCGTTGTCCGGGAAAATATCTTCCGCCACTTAGAGATGGGCAAGCATCCGATGCAAGCGGCTCTTGAAGGTACTAAAGAGGTATCACTTGCAGTAATCGCGACGACTTTGGTTGTTATCGCGGTATTCGGCCCGATTGCGTTTGTTCCCGGAATGGTAGGGCAATTCTTTAAACAGTTCGGATTGACAGTCGTTTTCACGATGATCATCTCTCTGTTTGACGCGTTTACAGTTGCACCGATGCTTTCAGCCTACCTTGCGACAAAAAACGAACACCATAAAGGTGACGGTCCGGTTGGACGAATGTTAAAAGCTTTTGACCGCTTTCAGTCGAAGCTTGAAGATTTTTACGAAAGAATATTGCGCTGGACAGTGAATCACCGCAAAACTGTTTTGGGTTCGGCAGTCATCTTTTTCTTTGTCTCTGTATTTATGGGTAAGTTCATTTCAAAAACTTTTGTTCCGCCTGCTGATTTAGGCGAATTCTCAGTTACACTTGAATTGCCGGTCGGAACTTCGCTTGAAGGAACTTTTGAGTTTGCTAAAAAAGTTGAAAGTGCCATTAAACAGATTCCGGAAATTGACCTTGTGGCATTAACCGTTGGTTCAACGACGTATGAGTCGAATAAAGCCGATTTTTTCGTTCACTTGGTTGAAGCAAAAGACCGTAAAGGGAAAACAACTTTTACAGTAAAAGATGAAGTTCGTAATCTGGTAGCGCCATTTCAAAAAGAAGCGAAGATTGCAGTTACTGACGTTGACATTAGCGGCGGTGGCCAAAAGCCATTGAATCTGTTTATCGTCGGCGATGATTTAGATCAGTTATCGGCTTATGTACTTAAACTTCAGGAGCGAATCGCTAAGATTAAAGGTTTAATTGACGTCGATACCAACTTTAGAACGGGCAGCCCTGAGTACCATGTTGTTTTTGACAGAGACAAATCCGAAGCACTTGGTGTTTCTACCGTGATTGCAGGAGAAGAGCTACGTAACCGAACTGAAGGAACGGTTCCTGCGGTCTACCGGCAAAATGGTATCGAATACGACATTCGTGTTATGTTTAATGAGTCTGAAAAAGATCTTATGAGTAATTTTAATTCTACATTCGTACCGAATCAGAATTTTAATATGGTCCCGCTCTCCCGCGTGGCGAAAGCCGAAAAGAAGATCGGATTTTCTCAGATCAACCGTCAAAATAAAGGCCGCTACATTGCTATTAGTTCAAATTTGGCGCCTGGCGGACAGCTTGGGGACGCGACCACTGAGATCGAACAAATTTTGAAAACTGAAATGCCTCCTCCGGTGGGAATCAGCTACCGTTTTGAAGGTCAGGCGAAGGATTTTCAGGATTTAATGGCAAACATGTTGATCGCGCTGGGTTTGGGAGTTCTTTTGATCTACCTCGTTCTGGCATCATTGTATGAAAGTTTTGTGACTCCGCTGACAATCTTGCTGGCGTTACCGCTTGCAATCTCAGGAGCCTTTATCGGACTTTTAGTTTTCGGTAAGTCGATCGACATCTTCTCCATTATCGGACTTATTCTGTTAATGGGAGTTGTTGCGAAGAACTCGATTCTTCTTGTGGACTACACTCAGCATTTACTGAAGGAAGGTAAACCATTAAATGACGCTTTAATCGAAGCTTGCCGTGTACGTCTGCGTCCGATCCTTATGACGTCATTGGCTTTAATCGCCGGTACGATTCCAATCGCAGTCGGTGTTACTGAGCTGGGTACACAACGTCAGTCAATGGGTGTTGCGATTATCGGGGGAGTATTAAGCTCCACTATTTTAACTTTAATCGTAGTGCCTGCTGCGTACGGGTACATTGACCGCTTTAGAGTTTGGTCAGGTTCCAAAGTGCAAAAACTTCGCGGGGCACAAGCTGTAAATTAGTAAATTCCGCGGAATGATCGAATCGCTTGGAGCTTTTTGTTGTAAGAGCTCCAGTCATCTGACTCAGCAATCGGCTTCCAAAGAGCCTCAATCTCATCGATCAGTAACATGACAGGCGAGTCACTTTTAAAATAAGAGTGATTCGCCTTTTCATTGTCTAAGACATCAAATTTATCCAGATTCTGCAAAAAAACATTTCCGGTTTTTTCATATTTAGCTTTTGCCGCGGTTGATAGCGCATGCTTGGAGTGAAAATCAAAAAACGCCTGCTCAAAGTGAACTTCCGTCTCTGTAACCATTTGAAAAAACGAAGACAGCAGGGAAGAGTTTTCTTCTTTTGATTTGGGTTTTACATTTAAGCGCTTCAAAAAAAGCTCTTGAATATTCTCGTTGAAATGACCTGAGAATTCTTCGAGATGTTTATTTACATCCAGCTGCGGAAACGCTTGCTTAAGGGATAAACCCAGTTGATGAAGGGCCCAAACAAATGAAGCAGGCTGGCGGCCAAAGCAGTACAAACCTTGTTGATCGAAGTAAGCCGCAGTGAATTCCGGGTCGTAGTAAGGAAGAAAGCGGTAAGGGCCATAATCAAAAAGTTCACCTGCGATATTAATATTATCGGTATTAAGAACTCCGTGAACAAAACCGGCCATCATGACTTGTGCCACAAGTTTTGCGTTTCTTTTAATAACCGCAGAATAAAAGGCTGAAGCCATTTGCTCTTCATTATCAGTGTAAGGCAGAAGCTCCGGGTAATAAAAATGGACACAGTAGGAAGTCAGTTTTTTAATGTTTTGAACCTGATTGAAAAAAGACAGTCTCTGAAATGATCCGATACGGATGTGCCCCAGAGTAAATCGTGTTAATACGGCTGATCTGGTAGGGCTGGGCTCATCGTATCGCGTAAGGTTTTCGCCGGTCTCAAAAAAACATAAAGTTTTAGAAGTATTAACACCAAGTGATTCCAGCAATTCTGTTGCGAGTGATTCTCTGAACGCACCTTTAAGAGTCAACCGACCATCACCGGCCCTCGAGTAGGGGGTTTGTCCGCTGCCTTTTGTTCCGAAGTCGTACCATTGATTTTGATGTTTAACTTGCGCGAAAAGGAAGCCGCGTCCGTCCCCCAGGTCAGGATTGTAATGCTGAAATTGGTGCCCGTGATAGCGAAGCGCTAATGGTTCCTGCAAATTATCAGGAACAGGATTAAATTTTACGAAATGTTGTTTATCAAATTGTACAGGGACGCTTTCATTCCAGTAACGTAAATCCGCTTTTGGAAAATCAGCAGCTTTTACGGGGTCATAGAAATCCGCGCCAAGCTGAAGAATAGGAATTTGATTGAGATCCCACTTGAACATGATGGTTTTATAACACACCTGATTTGTTGAAAGCTAATTGAAAATTTCTTGAAAACTAACTGAAAAGGAGTAAATTTTTTAAAAATCACTCACATAATCCATAAGGAGTTAATATGAATCGTCGTAGTTTTTTACAAGTGACTCTGGCATCTGCAGCAGCTTTAGTTGGTTACTCAGTAATCGCAAACGCTGAAGAACGCAGACGCGGTGGCGGATCACCAGGCGCAACCCCAAGTGCGGCAGCAGCCGGCTTATCAGCATTAGTTGACCCAAATGATCCTGCAGCAAAAGCAGTAACTTATGTTCACGTAAACACGCAGGTTAAAGACAAAAATCTTCAAACAGAAAGAACCGGCGTAAAATTCAAAGACCAAAAGTGCAAAAGCTGCGCTTTCTACGTGAAAGACAAAGAAGCAAAAGTAAACGGTAAAACAGCAGCTCCTTGCCAAATGCCGTTCGCAACAGGAAAAGCAGTAGCAGCCGAAGGCTGGTGCACATCGTGGGCAAAACGCGCCTAAC
>JAJFMT010000167.1 GCA_020696855.1 Pseudobdellovibrio sp. | reverse complement strand
TCTTGTGGGCTTGCCATATACATTTAAATTTTTATGGGCACCGCTGATGGACCGCTTCGAGCCGCCATTCTTCGGCCGCAGAAAAGGCTGGCTGGTTACGACTCAGCTTTTATTGTGTCTTGTTCTCGGCATCATGGCTAAAACTTCTCCTGCAGCCAGCACAACATTATTTGCAATGTGTGCTGTTGCGGTCGCGTTTTTATCTGCCTCTCAGGATGTGGTGATTGATGCCTACCGTACCGATTCACTGACTCAAAGTGAACGCGGATTAGCGTCGTCATTAACTGTTTTCGGTTACCGTTTAGCTATGATCCTATCGGGCGGTATCGCGTTTATCTGGGCCGACCCGGTAAATGGTAACGGCTGGAGCTGGTCACAGATTTATGTCATTATGTCGACAATTATGGGCGTTGCCGCCATCGTTTCAGCATTCTTGGTTCCGCCGCTGTCTGCAGATAAAGTGGCGCCAACGACGAACGCAAAAAATGACCTGATCGGTTTTGCTGCTGTTGTTGCGACGGTTTTCATCGGTTATCAATTTACAACCCGCCTGGCGACCCCGCTTGCAGGATCTATTTTGTCTCCGCTTTTTACACCGGGTGCTGACGGCACCGCTGACCCGAATTTAAAAAAATGGGCCGATCTTCTTTCTTTAGTGATGGGCATTGCATTTACATTACCACTGGCATGGTGGGCATCTAAAAAAGCAAAATTCGAAACTCTGAACAATTCGTTACAGAACTATTTCAGCATCAAAGGCGCTGTTAGCTTTTTATTATTCATTATTCTTTACAAACTAGGTGATGCGTTCGCGGGATCGCTGACGACTCCCTTTCTGTTAAAAGGCATGGGGTTCGCTCAAGCTGAGATCGGTGTCATCAATAAAGTCATCGGCTTATGGCTTACGATTTTCGGTGCTATCGCCGGCGGCGCCATCATGATGCGTCTGGGGCTTTACCGATCGCTGATGGTATTCGGTGTTCTTCAGTTGCTTTCTAATCTTGGTTTCTGGCTGGTAGCTGTTTTAGGAAAAGGCGCATGGGGAAGCTTTCCGCTTCCGGCATTTGATATAGTGATTGTTTCATTGAAAGAAACTTCAAATGTCGACTGGCTTTTACTGACCGCCGTCGGCGTCGAAAACGTTACGGGCGGTATGGGCACAGCGGCGTTTGTCGCCTTCTTGATGGCGCTTTGTAACCAGAAGTTTACGGCAACGCAGTACGCGCTCCTGTCGGCCTTCTCAGCCGTGGGCCGTGTGTGGGTAGGCCCATTAGCGGGCGTATTAACTGCCAGCATCGGTTGGCCGACTTTCTTTGTCATTTCGACTATTTTTGCGATTCCGGGATTAATTATTTTGTATAAGCTTCGCCACGTGGTGATCGCATTTGAAACGCCTGAAGGCGTTCCACTGGATGACTAACAGTTAAGTCTCTGATTACGTTTTTTGCGACTGTTGAATATTGCAGGCGTAGCCTGGCTTCAGATAGCTTTCTTTGTCAGATGCAGCGGGTTTTCTTAATTTAAATCCGCTCATATCCTGAGTAAAAGTCTGCAGACACTTTTCTAACTGATTTAAAGACACGTAGTTAAGCGTGTCTTTTTCTACATTATAGGTGATGTACAAATAAGTTAAATCCGAATCGCCGTGAACACGCTGTGACACTTCTCCGCGCGTGTCTACACGCACGCCGGCCTTCAATTCTTTGTCAGGAATGACTGCAAACATCTGAATCAACTGAGCCTGTTTGCTATGGGCATTGATTTGTTTAAACCAGTAATTCGTATGCTGCTTGAATGCATCTTTTGTTTCCTGCGCGAGACGGTTTAAAAGCTCGGCCATAACGTACTGGCCTTGCGCCGTTTTTTCAAAAGACATTTCATGCGTGAATTTCATGATGGTGCCGCGCTCTGCTAAATATAATAGGAATTCATTCGCGAACTGAAAACGCGGAACCGGTTTTTTTTCAGGAAGCGCCTGTAAAGCCAGAACCAACGAATCGATTGCCGGAAAGTCGTAATCTGTTTTAACAAGATCACGTCCAAGGTATTCGGCTACAGAACCCTTACACGGTAAGCGCGTTTGAATGCTGACCTTTCCGTAATTTTCAACTTTTACAAACTGAATAGATAAAGTGACAGCACCATCTAAGTCTTTTTGTACCTGAACATCAGATTTATCTCCGCGTTTAAGTTCAATCACATGAAAGCGGCTTAAAAGCTCCGGTCGTCTGCGAAATTCATTTAAATAAGTAGCCAACTTTTCAGACCACAAAGGTTCACGCATTTGACGGCAGGTTTGATCGATTTCTGATTTTTCGAACTCACGCGTCGTCGCTTCAGGAACATGAATAAGAATATTATTTTGTGCCGCCAGCATTAATGCCTGCTGAACTTCGCCATTGCTGTAGACTTGCGCCACTGAATTTGGCAAACGAATGTAATTTGAAACACAGCTTTGCAGGCCAACTAAAACCAGCACAAAACCAACGATTTTCACAACCACAAACTCCTCCGCGGGGTAACTCTGTATATCTTAATATTATAGGTGGAAATTTCCGATTCACTGAGGCCAGTATTCGACTACTGGCCCTAAGGATAAAGACTGGACTATGGGCTGATGTGTGAAAAATAATTCAGTTC
>JAJFMT010000014.1 GCA_020696855.1 Pseudobdellovibrio sp. | reverse complement strand
GTCCATGACGGCCCACCAGCGGTAGCAAAGCGCGGATAACAAAACCGAAAGCACACCCGCCACGGCAGAGTTAATGTGAAGCCAGGAGAACTTAACTAAAAGGGCAATGATGAGAAGTAAGATGTTTTCGAATCTGAAAAGCCACGTGAGTACAAACGCCGCAGCTGCGAAGGCTATCATATTCAGAAAGTAGCCGTTTAACATGAAATGTACCAGCGAGTTGTCTGAGAACTGATCGGAGGCATGAAGAGGCAATAATTCGGGCGGCAGAACTGATACCACTAAAGTTAATAAAATAATAAACCATGATCCCAGGCTTGAAAAACAAAGCTGCATGAGGTTTTCGCGCGCACTGCCTTCTTTGAAATCCCAGCGCATCATGGACTCAAGCATGCTCTTAGAAAACGACAGCGATAACATAGCTGCGGCTGCTGACTTGATTACTGGGTTCATTTTTCAACTCCGTATATATCAAACCTTACAAGCTTTCCCTTCAAACTTCCAGAGGGTTTTTGCAAGAGCGGCGGTGCTTTCAGCGGGCGCTTCACCACGACCCTTTTAATGTTAGGTGTTTTTAACGCTTCCTCAAGGACTTGGCCGGCGTCTTCATCTGAGCCAACCATTTTTTTAAAGAAAACCATCTCTTGCCGCGGAAGGGCTGATTTGGTTTTTTCGGGGAACATAGGGTCGAAGTAAATCACATCAAACTTTTGCTGATTAGCAGAAGTATTATGTTTCAGAAATTTTGTTGCTTCGTCGTAAATAACTTTAATGTTCATTTCAAGCATCTGTTCGGACGCATGTTGAAGGCAAAGATAGATCAGCGGGTTACGTTCGATAGCAGTTACGTGGTAACCAAGCTGCGCTAAGAAAACCGTATCGATGCCAAGACCTGCAGACAGATCTAAAACATTGAGACCAAGCTTACCGCCCCCTAGCGCCTTAGAAAGCAATTCACTTTTTATCGACAACTTCTTTTTGTGATAATTTTTCTTATCGTTGATAAAGTCGATGCAGAATTTATTATTTTTTTTGTCGGTGATCGTCGGGGCCGGTGTTGCGAAGTCGATTTTCTCTATCTGTGAGAAATCGAACCTGTTTCTCGTTAGAAAATCATGCCAGTCACGGGCGGTGTTTTTTGACTGAGTCGTTGTGGCGTTTTGAAATAGCTCAGGTAGTTCCATCTATATGACCTGCAGCCAGCGGTTCAGCGATTGTAAAAATATAACGAAGGTCACCAGTAAAAAGAGTTTGTGTGCGGCCGCCTTCGCGCTTTTTAAGCCCGAGCCCATCGGGCTTTTAATGTGAATGACATTTTTCAAAAACAGCACTGACGCCGCCGTCACCACTGCAAGAAAAACCCAGTTTACCGTGTAATTCTGGAAGTTATAAGTATAGATAGCCCAAATGATGAGTATCGCGCCCCACATTCTAACAAGGTATTTTTGAGCGCGGTCAAACCCAAGCTTCGTCACTGTGTTTTTAATTCTGTTCTGTGACGAAGTCATGATGTGAGAAAAATTATTAATATCAATAATAAATAAAACAATGAGGCCCCATAGTGCGCCGAACACTCCGGTTTCACCATCGATTCTGCTGGCACCGGCAGAAAAATCAAGGCCGTACATAAGAGCGGGCCCGCTGATGTTCAAAAGTACCATCTCGCCGAACAGCTGATTTTTGTAAGAGTTGTTTTTTGCGAATTTCGCTAAAATCGTAAAGATCACGACCAGTGATAGGATTATGGTAAGCACCGGGTGCAGAAGCAAACTCGGCGCGGCTGCGATGGCAGCGGCAGCAAAAGTGAAATTAGAAATCTGCTTTGCTTTTCGTGCCGAGATCCATCCCAGTCTGATTGGCTTTTTAGTTGAATCTAAGTTAACCCTGTCAAATCCTGAGATGTGATCAGAGACATCGTTCCGAATATTAAAGCCGGCATAAAGAAGTAAAACACCCACGCACGCCGAAACATAAGACACGATATCAAACTCAGCGCTGGCTGCGTGTTTACATAAAATAAAAAACATCGGCAGCATAACTAAAATGTAGGTGCGTAATTTGATAAGCGCTGTGAAGAATCGCGGCCAGCCTGGCCAGTTGATTTCGTTTTTATTTTTTATTTCGAAAGTTACTGATTCTTCTTCAGTGCCGAGGTTGTAAGATTTAATGGGTAAGGCCACTTCAGGCATGTCTCCCCATAAATAATTCTCGTAAGCCGGGTCACTTGATTTTAAAGTGACGAATCTTGTAGCGCTTCTCGTGCTCATTACTTCGAAGGCTTTCTTCGCCAGTAAAGAACTTCAGTTAAAGGCTTAAGGTTTTTAATTAGATCCTGCTGGTCCGGTTTAAGCCACTTTTGCAGATTTTCAAGGTGATGCTCATAAAGATCGATCAGCTTGTTGTTGGCTGCATCGAAGCTTTCAAGTTTTTGCTTAAATTGGGGCTCACCGCCCAAGGCTTCGTAGACTTGTTCAAGCGTTTGGGATTTTACAAAAGTTTCAACTTGGCTGCGGGAAAGATCACTCGTGATATAGCTTCCGAAAGAATTTAAGTATCCGGATTTTAAATCTCCGAGAACAGCTTTACCTTCATTGTTACGAACATCGTAATCAAGTAAGTCGTCGCTTCGCTGGAAAAGCTGGCCAAGGATTGTGCCCATCTCGTTTAAAGTAAAATGCAAGTCTTTGTCGTAATTTTCTAAACTGATAAACGGAGAGCGCAGACACCACTTAAAAAGCGATGCTGTTTTCAGATTGTGAATGCGGTCAAGCTGATCAAGTGTAATGTAAAAATCGCCGACGACGGAATCCTGCAACCACTCCCCTTCAAGTAAGTCAGAAATAATTTCTGATGTGTACTGGACAAGCTTAATGTTGCCGTAACTTGAAAGGTTTACCATTACGCGCGCAAGTAAGTAATCGCCGGCAAGAACAGCGTATTCGGGAGTGTGCTTTAACCACGCTGTAGTTTTACCGCGGCGTAAGTGAGAGCGGTCAACTAAGTCATCATGTAGCAAAGAGGCGTTGTGGATGAATTCGATCGTTTGGGCCAAAAGTGTTTGAGTTTTGTGATCAACTTTTAAAGGCGAAGAAACCAAATCGATAAGTTTTGAACGAAAGCCTTTTCCGCCCGAAAACAAATCATCATAGAGAGCATTTAGCTTAGGTAAATAGGCCGGAAAATCTTCAGGAGAATAGATCTTATAACTCACAACAGGGCTAGTTTTAATACTTCTTAAGCATGAGTCAAGGGCTTAGGCTTGAGTCAGTTTGCCGGGCGAATTATGATGGTCAAATGTCTGAAAATAAAGGTTCTGCGGCTTCAGCAGTAAAAAAAGAAGTATTTTATGAGCAAGGATTGCGCTTTGAGTGCCAGGGATCCGGCAAATGCTGCACTTCTCATGGTGAATTCGGGTTCGTTTTCCTGACTTTAGAAGACCGGGAGCGCTTTGCTAAGCATTTGGGACTGTCTGTTGAGGCTTTTCTGACGAAGTACTGCGACCAAACAAATGGGATTTATCACCTTAAGGAAGAAAAGGGCCGTCCGGACTGTTTATTCCTTAAGAACAAGCAATGTACCGTCTATGAGGCCCGCCCGAACCAATGCCGAACGTGGCCGTTTTGGCCTGAAGTCATGAACGCAAAAGCCTGGAAGTCCGAAGTAGAAGATTTCTGTCCGGGAGTCGGAAAAGGCCGGATTTGGACGAAATCCGAAATCGAGGAGATCGTTAAACGGGATAAAGAGAACGAACGGAAATTGCTTAGTGGTAAGTGATGGGGAAGGTTTCGCAATTTCTTTCCAAAATTTGGATTTCTAAGTTTGTAATACTTGTATTACTCATTACCTCTTACAAAGTACTCGAAAACTTTAAATTTGAAGCAATAGATCATTTTGTTCGTGATAGCTTACAGTTCCTGAATCGGACTAGCGAAGTAGACAGTTCATTTGTAACCTTAAACATCAATATAAACACTGACGGTATCTCAGTTCCTCACACGTTCGAAGGTATAAAAAAAGTCATTGATAGAGTTCAATATTACGAGCCTAAAAATATTGTAATCATGATGGAGCCATTAGATTTCTCCCAGGATCCATTAGAAAAGAAAAAAATCTTCCAGTATCTTCAAAGCCAGCAAAATCTATTTTTGAACAAGTATGAAGCTCGCAATGCAATAGCGAGTTTTGGGAAAGACGAATTATTTAAAAACTTCAAAAGATTTATTCACTTTTACAAGTGTTCTGACAGCTCAAAAGAACGCGAAAATCGCAGGGCACTTATAAGTCTTTCGTCATTTGGAGAAGTAGAATTATTCGATGATTTAAGGCAATTAGGTTATACTCCAAAGAGTGAGACAGATTTTAAATATAGTTTTGAATACTGGAACTCGAAACAGATTTTTTTAAAAAGCTATCCACTAGGAACATTTGGAAACTATCAAACTTCGAACTTATTTGACGAAACTTTCGATGGGTCATTAGTAAAAAATAAAACTGTAATCATTGGAACTAACGATGAGTTTAGTCATTTAGTTTCGAAGTCGCCTTTTTCACTTTTCGGGATGAAAACCGAAATGGATTATCAAAAAAATTGGATACCTTTACAAGACGTATTGGCAAACAATTTCAGCCATCTTACCACTGGCACATATATAAAGTTTCTGCGCGATATCGATGACCTCTTTATCGTACTTCTTTTGCTATACGCGATAATATTGATTCCCATTAAATTCGAAAAAAAGCTTTACTTAATGCTAAGCTTAATACCAACGATCGTTGTCATTGAAGTTGTTCTTTATTTGATAGGGAACTATTACATTAACTTTTCAAGGTCGTTGGTAATACTAGTGCTGGGACAATACTTCATTTTACCTTTAATATTGCTGTGGAAGTTTAAAAAACAAGAAGAAGAAAAGTATAATGAACTTAACAAGATGCGCGTTGATGCATTAATTGAAGTTGCTGAGCATGTTGCTCATGACCTACGCTCACCACTCTCGACTGTAAACTTAGTTACTTACAAAGCAACATTTGAAAATGCCGAGCATCGAGAAATACTTAAATCAGCTCTAACTAGAATTGATCAAATTATTGGGGAAATTCTAAACTCAGCACGGTCAAATGATTCTGCAAGCAAAAGCCTGGTTGATGTTTTTGAAGTATCTGATCCTTTGATTTCTGAACTGAAGTCGAAATATTCAAATATAGAATTTCACAGTTCGATACGCAAAAATGTTTGTATTTTACATTCGGACAACTTGAAGCTCTCGAGAATTTTGAGCAACATTTTTCAAAACTCAATTGAAGCACTAACCGATTCAGAAATTACCAATCCTAAAATAACCTTGGATTTTGAATTTAGGTCTCAGAATTTACTAATAAAAATTTCAGATAACGGTCCTGGGATAAGGCCTGAAATTCTAAAATTACTCGGCACTAAACAGATTACCGCAAAGGTTAAATCTAAAGGGTACGGAATCGGAATTTTACAATCTAAAAAGCTGATAGAAGAGTTGGGTGGAAAGTTTACTATATCTTCAGAAATAGGCCGAGGTACGGAATTCGTACTATGCTTTGCCAACCAGTGATTTCTGGCCATATTCTTGCTATCTTAACTATAGAGAATTTATATGCAAATTAAGCGGTTTAAGGACATTGTGGCCGTCAAACATGACACCAGTGTGGCTCAAAAAAGTCATATTGTAGCATTTCATGCTACTAACCTGGAAGTTGCTGAGATATCTGAAGAAGCTTTCAATGCAATGGCACCAATCTCAATTTCCAACGGCGCGATTCCAGATTCTTACCCCTCAACGTCTCTGGAAGTGTCTGAAGCAATGCACGATTGGAATAGTTCGGTAAACCAAGATGCGAAACCTGGAAAGATCGATTTTGGAATTCGAAGCATTACCATTAACGTAAATCAAATCTGCAATCTCAAGTGTGCATATTGTGCAGCTGGCGGTGACGGCACCTATGGCGAGCCATTAACACAAATATCAATCGAGAAAACGCTTCCACAAATTAAGTTTTTTATAGATAGACTTCCGCATAACGCAAAATTTTCTATTACATTCGTGGGTGGCGAACCACTATTGCATCCTTTTGCCGTCAAAGCGATTTATGATTATGCAGTCGAGCTTTGCAAAAAGAAGAATGTTCGCTTCTCAATTTCGATCGTAACAAATGGAACCTTGATAACTCCTGAAGTCGCTAAACTTTTGAAACAAATGCAAATCCACATCACAATTAGCTTGGACGGCGTTAAAGAGATAAATGATGTCGTCAGACCTTCTAAAAATAAATCTAGCTCGACAGAGGCGACACTCAATGGCCTAAATAACTTTAATTCGGATCGTGGCAGTATTATTTCATTCGGGATTGCTGCAGTATTTTCAGATCAAAATCGCGATATTCTTACAAATTATCGTTTTTTTAGAACTTTGAATCCGGATTGGATTGAGTTTAACTTTCCTTACTCGGAAAAATCTAAATCTTTAAATGAAGAATATATTTCTAAGATGAGAGAATTAGCTGCCTTGGCCTGGGAATTAGGAGGAGAGCGAGAAGTTAGAAAGCTTCGAGCTTTCGATCACTACTTCAAACTATTAGATTCCCAACAACTAATAGAAAACCATTGTGGGGCTGGAAAAAGTTACTTGATGGTCGACTCTAAGAACCGCCTTTACACTTGCCCGTGGGAAGTTGGTAAAAGTAGTGAGGTTGTGGGAGTAGAGCAGACTCTCGACAATGAAAAACTATCTAAATACTCGAAATCATTGATTGAATTGAATAACTGCCAATCATGTTGGGCTAGGCACCTTTGCGGCGGCGGCTGCATGTATATTCACAAAGAACATACGGGTGAAAAGCATAAAAAGGACCTTTTATTTTGCGAACGAACAAGAAGCTTGATTTTAACATCCATTTTGTATTATAAACTAGCAAGACCTGCCGTAGATTAAAGCAGGAGAATAAGGGAACTTTTATGAAAACTACTCATATTAAAAAAGTTAAGCCTTCAGGAACTAATTCTGGGACTTTATTGGGAACAGTTTGTATCCCAAATGAAAACAACAAGTAATCTTTGTTGGGCCTTTGTTTACTAAGTCTTATTTCTCGAACCTGATTTCAAATTTCAAAAAACAATTAAATCTATCGTTATTCCTTAAACTGGCATTTGCAATACTTGCTGGCGCTTCTATTTCATATTTAAAACTAGAGTACCTTGAGAGTTATACCTACGACTTGAGATTGCTAATTAAGTCAAAGACTCCCTTCCGCGAAAAGCTTTCTAAGCACATCAAAATTATAATAATTGATACCACAACAATTGAGAAGTTGAAGGCAGAGCCAACTTTTAGCGACCATGCACGCTTCCTAAAAATGTTGAAAGCATTAAATCCTCAGTACGTAGTTTATGATTTTAGGTCAGAAGCAGGAAATCTAATTGATTTCCAAGGTAACGAAGAGGAAAAGCTTGAGTTTGTTAATGAGGCAAAAAAGATTCCGAATTTTTTTATAGGTACAAATGAATTGAATTTAAGAGGAACCGAAAACAAGCTTAAGCTAAATGCTCCCTTAGACACTCTTGAACTGCGATCTTGCCCTCGAACTTCAGATATTAGCCTCTATGCAAAAGATGGAGTGTCACGACGACTAATGGTTAGTTATCAAGGTCAAGCAATGCTCCAACCAATAATAGCGTCATACTATAATGAGTCTATTGCGAATCAAGCAAACATTAGAGGCCTTTTTGACGTTCTAGACTCAAAGCAAGCGTATATTGATTTTCATCCCAAGGGATTTTTCGAAATATTCAAATTCGAAGATGTTCTTGATGGAACTATTAATCCTAACGTATTTGAAAATCAAATCGTTTTGGTGGGCTCAGATACCGGCAAATCTTCTAAAGATTATGCGATGACGCCTTATTCACGAGAAGTTACAGGAATGACCAGTACCGAATTACAGGCAAATATTTTTCAAACGTTGATAGATAATAATTCGCCCGTAAAAACTCCAAATGGAATAAATATTCTAGTAACTTTGCTTACATCAATACTTACAGTTTATGTTGTTCTCGCGCTTAAGCCCTCTAGAGGCTTAATCATTATGGCCGCCATGTTTTCAGCATTAGTTCTTATTTCTACCTCCCTGTTAGTTTTCTTTAATTTATGGATCGACTTAGCCCACCCCCTTCTCACCATCTTCCTCTGCTATTACTTTTTCATCCCCTACCGCCTCATCATTGAGAACCGTCGAAGTTGGGAGTACATCCAAAAGAATAAACTTTTACAGCAAGTTGAAGAGCTTAAGACCAACTTCATCTCCATGATGTCCCACGATTTAAAGACGCCTATCGCGCGTATACAGGGCATGACTGAAGTTATTCTTAAAGACCAAGTTCCGCTCAGCTCCACCCAGCGTGAGGCCGTCGATACTATTAAAGGAAGCTCTGACGACCTTCTTAAATTCATCAACTCCATCCTTCAATACGGCCGCATTGAAAGCCAAGGGGTCGAGCTCCACAAGCAATCCAAAGACATCAACGTGCTCCTACAAGACGTCATTAAAAAGCACGAGTTTCTGGCGAAAGTTAAAAAGATCAAAATTAAAACCGAGTTCGAGCCGATGTTTCCCGTGCAAGTCGATGTCGATCTTATGAAGCAGGTTCTTTCAAACCTCGTTGAAAACGCCATTAAGTACAGTTCTGAAGAGTCAACCGTGACCGTTAAGTCCCGCGAGGAAGGCTCTAACGTCATTATAGAAGTCGAAGATCAAGGCATGGGAATCCCTGCAGAAGACCTTCCGAATATCTTCATGAAGTTCTACCGCAGCCAGAACGTTAAAACTTCTACGATTAAAGGAACAGGCCTTGGCTTATACCTGGCCCAGTACTTTACAAAGCTTCATAACGGTGAAATCTCTGTGACCAGTGAGCCAGGCAAAGGCTCTGTTTTCAAAGTAACCCTGCCGGCGTAAGCGCAAAACCGGAAATCTCCTTTCAAATTCAATAAATCACTTCTCAGAAATGCATCGTCAAAAACTTCGACAGGCAAAAATTGCCACTTCGTCAGAATAATAACAGGCGAAATTTATTTCACGTTCATATATATTTCCCGGTGTACAAATGACACTTGAGAAAATTTGCACGTATAGTTTTTGGAGGATGAGATGTTAAAAGTTTTAGTTGTCGACGATGATCAGGCCTTAAGATTATCAGTACGATCTGCACTTGAGAGCGCTAAAAAATTTAATATTGAAGAAGCTTTCGACGGCGTTAACGCTTTAGAAAAAATCAAAGCCGCACCGGCCAACACCCGCGCCTACGATATCGTTATCTTAGATGTGGATATGCCACGCAAAAACGGATTACAAACTCTTAAAGAAATTAAAGAGATCGATCCGGGAATCATCTGTTTAGTATTAACAGCACACGCAACGGTTGAAGTCGCGGTTCAGGCTGTTAAAGACGGTGCTTATAACTTCTTATCAAAACCTATTTCAAGTGACGAGCTCATTAACTTAATCGATAAAGCGATTAACGCTCACTCTTTGATTTCTACATTAGCTGTTTCTTCTCCTGTATTTGTTGATGAAGGCCGAAAAATTATCGGGAACACTTCACAAATGCAGAAAGTATTCAACGTGATTCACAAGCTTGCAAAGGTTGATACGCCTGTATTGATCCGTGGAGCTTCCGGTACCGGTAAAGAATTAGTTGCAAAAGCCGTCCACTTCAACTCGGCCCGCAAAGACGAAAAGTTTGTGGCGATCAACTGCTCTGCCATTCCTGAAAATTTATTTGAGTCTGAGTTATTCGGTCACGAAAAAGGATCATTCACAGGTGCCGGCGAAAGAAAGATCGGTAAGTTTCAGTACGCTGAAGGCGGAACTCTCTTCTTAGACGAAGTCGGAGACATGCCACAGCTGATGCAGGTTAAGATTCTTCGCGTTCTTCAGGAAAAATTATTTACTCCGGTAGGCTCTAACCGCGAGATTCCTTCAAACGTTCGCATTATCGCGGCAACTAACCGCCCGCTTGAAGAGATGATGAAAGACGGCAGATTCCGTGAAGACTTGTTTTATCGTTTAAATGTAGTTCCTATCTTCTTACCACAGCTTGCTGACCGCAAAGATGACTTAGAAGTCTTAATTAATATCTTTATTCGCAAGTTCAACCAGGTTCACAACAAGCGAATCACCGGTTGCAGTAACGAAGCGATGTCAGTTCTTAAAAAATACAACTGGCCAGGAAACATCCGTGAATTAGAAAACGTAATCGAACACTCGTTCGTATTGGAATCGACGAACAAGCTTTCGTTAGGAAGCTTGCCAGAAGCGGTTCTTGAAGCCGTCGGTGTAAATCTGATGGAATCGATCGAGCTCATTCAGAGTCAATCTGAAACTATAAAAAAATCTGCTCAGGCTTTCAGCGACGCGGAAATTGATTCAGAAAGCGATTTTGATGTTGACTCAGATCTTTCTGACGATGGACTTGAAGATTCAGCTGACGAAGATATCAGCATGGACATCTCACCGAACGGATTACTGGATTTCAATGCTCAAAAAGAAGAGTTCGAAAAACAGTTTATTATCAAGGCTTTAAAGACTTTCAAAGGCCGTATCAACCAGACGGCGATCCACGCAAACATTCCGAAAAAGACTCTATTGAGAAAAATTGAGAAGTACGGAATCGTGGCGAAAGATTATGCAGAGCCAAAAAACTAGCATTCGGATTTTGAAATAAAAAATCCGGATGTTTAGAAAAAAAACGATGTTGTTGACTGCAAATTTGCTAATCGTTAGCGTAGCCGTCCAATGACAGTTAATCCGCTTCCGCCACAAGCTTACACGAAAGAAACTTTGCAGAAAGCCTACTCATGGCTTTTGACTCAAAATGCTTCTGTGAAAGAAATGGCAACATCACAGGAAATTTTAGTGAGCCTTTATTTGAAGGCGCAACGAAGCGGTGATGCTGCACTTGAAACTCCCAGCATTCAGAATTTCAAACAGGAATTAAAGAGCCTCGCTTCCATGATGGGGGATCTTCAGTCACCTCAGGCGCAAGCAATGCAAGCGCAACACACGCAGTTTTCTCAGCCTTCTATGACCGTACAGCAGCCGGCACAACAGCAGCGTGTTCGCAATTCGATGCCACAGACTTTTGCGCCTTCAGCACCGTCTTTTGCGGCACCTTCGGCTCCGTCATCTGCATCCACTTCTACATTCACACTTGATGACCAATCGATGCAGGCCATTCAAGATGTAAAACACGCGTTGAATTTAAGTACGGATTCAGAAGCACTTCGCGCTTTGATTTCGCTTGGCTACCGCCAGTTTCGCAAATTGTAATTTTATTTAAAGACTACTTACCGTTTCGGACTGCAAAGTTGATCGAGCCCCAGCCGTTTTGCACGCAGATTTTCATGACCTTCTTAACGAGATCTAAACTTAAATTTTCGTCAGCTTGAATATTGATTTGCCCTTTGAAAGGCTCGCCATCTTTAAGCTTTGCACTGACTTCCTGCTTGAGGTCAATCAAGGCGCTCACAATTGATTGCAAGTCACCGGTGATATCGGCATTGATGTTAATGCCTGAAGAGCCGGGAACTTTTTCTGTCTCTAAAATGATAGATTTGTCAGTCAACGAAATCAGTGGAGCTGTTTGCAAGGGTTTTCCGTTTACAGCTAATGGCAGCGTTACACCTTTTGGAACAAAGAAGCTTTGCCCATCTGCAGAGAAATTCATTAAAAGAAAGATAACTAAGATCGTGAACATGTCGATCAAGCTGACTAGCGGAAGCTCAGGAACGGCCGAGCCCTTCGCTTTATAGCCACGCTTTTTACGAAGAAAGTGCAAATCGTATTTAGGTTCCATACGGTAACCCGGTTTCGATATAACATTCTTTCCTCTTTTAGATCCGCCGCCCATGTTTTCATATTAAATTTAATTCCCCGCCCTCTCAATGAGGGCACGAAAAACAAGTCAAAGGGCTAAGAAGAAATACAAGCCGAATCAATCGCTTCAGAATGAGACGCGTTTATTTTTGCCTCTGTTCTGCCGATAGAGGATGTATGAAAATGATGTTCGGATTTTTAGTAGTTCTTGCAGCTGGACTTTCTGCAAATGCGCAGCAAGCGGGCCAGGTCGTAAATAAGAAGCTTGATCTGGGAGATATCCAGATTAAGGGTGAATTACTAAGTGACGACCGAATGAATTTTGTGAAACGTCAGCGTGAAGAGTTAAAAAACCGCGTAAAGTTCAGAACCAATTTCAGACCTGAGATTCTTCAGGAATATAACAAATCTAATTAATTTGCCTGGCACCTTTTGGCCTCAAACGGGACCCGGCACCTAGTTGGTGTTGATAGCTAGGCCCGTGTAATCTTGTTCAATTAAAACGTCCATGGCTTCAATTAGGAATTTATACGGTACATTCGGGTCAGAATTGATAGTGACTTCTTTTTTGTCGGGATAATTTTTCTTCCATAACGTTACTGCCGGCTTCACGGCAGACTTATCTATCTGCCCGCCTACGTGAGGGAATGATCTTGTTTCTTTACCCGCTGTAACTTCTAACCCATTCGCGAGAATTTTAATGCTGAGTTCTACTTTGTTAGGATCCGGAGGCGTTGGATTGTACGCATCTTCAGGAGGAGGCGGCGGAGTCGGAGCCGAATTCGTCGAAATGACACTGACCTGCTGCCAAACAGCTGTAATCAGCAAGAAACAAATTAATGTCGAAAGTAAATCGATGTAAGGGACTAAGTTGATTTCTGCATTGGCGCTGCGTTTACCGCCACCGCCACCACCACCGCCGGCCATCGACTATCCTTTGAATTTATCGCGGTTAGAGATAATGAAGTTCAGCGTTTGTACGGCGACTTCGTGAATATCATCAACAGTTTCAGTTGCGCGTGTTTGAATGTAACCGTAGATCGCAAGAAGCGGAATCGCGACGAACAGACCGAATGCGGTACAGTTCATCGCAAGAGAAATCGAGTTAGAAAGCATCACCGCTTTTTGTTCGGGGCTGGCACCGGCTGCGGCTTTGAAGGCACCGATCAGACCGGCGATTGTTCCTAAAAGACCGATCAGCGTTGCTAAGTTCGACATGAGCGCCAGTAAGCTTGTGCGTTTTTCAATTTTTGGAATCTCACGTAAGGCAACAGCATCCATTGCTGTTTGCACTTCTTCTGCACTTTTATTATTCGCAACTGCAACTAATCCCGCTTTTACAATGTTTGTTAACGGATTTTCAAGCTGCATACAAACTTGTATCGCTGCCGGCAAGTTACCGCGCAGGATTTGTTGATTTACACGGTTCATGAAATCATCTTTATCAAGGCTTGATGCCTGCTGAACGTATAAAAGTCTTTCTGCAGAGATCGCCAAACCTACAAGCGACGTAATAAGAATCGACCACATAAACAGCGGCTCGTGCTTAAAGTTTTCAATAATCGATGCAAAAATTTCCACCTGAGACTCCCGTTGTAAGAAGCTTGTATCACTCTGATTTTATGACGGGATAATCACGAGTACAAAAACAATTGTACAAATTAGACCTGTTGCTTACGGACTTTTGTCTGACTACATTCTTCCGAATGGGAATGAAATATTCGGGTATGTTTGCTCGCCGTTGGATGCATTCGGGAATTTGATCGATTGAATCACGCCAGACACACATTCACCCAGCTGCTCGCCGCCGGCGACTGAATTCTTTTTGATTCCGACCGAACTGACTTTACCGCTTGCTGAAATCACCCACTCAAAGTCGATCACACCCGCAAGATTCGGGTCTGATAACATTGATCGCTCGTAGCACGACTGAATTTTTCCTAAGTAAGGCTGAATGGCTTTCAAGACCTGGTCACGGCTGAGACCTTCTGTCCGCCCGCTGTTTGCGGCAGCCAGTTTCGGTGCTCCGACAACTGCGCCTTTTACTCCGCGAGTACCTGTACCGCTTCCTAAACCTTTTGTATTAAATGAATCTTTCGCACTGGCGCTTCCTTTTGTGCGAATCGTGCCGGTGTTCGCATTATTCTGCGCCACGGTTGCCGTTTGATTTTTTAAATCACCTGTAATCGCATTCATCCCAACAGTTGGTGCGCCCGTTGTTGTGTTCGCACTTGTTTGAGCAATGTTAATCGCAGGCGGAGCCTTCGTTGCGCGGGAATCCAGTTTTAATCCGCTTAACGCCGCTAACGGGCCCAGCTTCGAAATGTCTACAGGCTTCGGTGGTGGCGGAGTCGGCGGCTGCACCGGAGTCGGTACAGGTTGCGGACCGGCAGGGCGGTTATCACCCTTCGGATTCTGCGCAGGCTGCGCCTGTACAGGAGGCGCAACAGGTCTTTGCACCACTTCCGTTTGCTTTTGCACCGGTTTCGGTTTTTCTATTTTTTTAGGAGGCTGCACTTCAACTTTTTTAGGTTTCGGTGGCGGCTCTTTTTTAGGCGGAGGCTTAGGCGGCTCCGGTTCTTTTACCGGTGGCGGCTTCGGCGGTTCCGGCTCTGGCTTAGGTGGCTCCGGTTCCGGTTCTTTAATTGGTTCTGGTTCCGGCTCTGGCTTCGGCGGCTCAGGTTCCGGGATAACAGGCGGAATAACCGGCGGCTCAATCTTCTTTTCTTCTACAATTAATTTTGCAATGCGCGGTGGCTCTTCTTTTGGCTTCGGAGGAACAAGTTTTTCTTTCGGAAGCAAAAAGAAAATAAGCGACAAAAATAAATGAATAAAAAACGATGTGATTAAAGCTTTTTTAATCAGAACGTCAGGATTTAAAAGTTTTTTTGACTCCAGCTCTACCGTTGACGGAACGTAACGGAAGTAAAGCTGAGTATTTTCATTAATCTCAACGCGAAGAACGTCATAGTGAGAAATCTGAATTTGCACAACATGCTGATCTTCGCGCATGCGCTTTTCAGCTACTAACTGCTGGCGTGATAAATAATCTGACCCGCGAATCGCAAAGACATCCAGATTCTTCGGCACAGTGAATATCGCTTCATTCATTTCATATTCACTTAAGACCCACGTCATCGGTAAGCCAGGGATATGAATCGAATCGTCGTAGTCAGGCCCTACAGTAATAGTATCTTTGTAACCGAACTCATCTACATCGAAAATCTGCTTGTTCCACAGAACGAGCGATTCAATTTTTTTACTGATGTATTTATTGGAACCCGGATGATACTTCGCCATCTCTTCAACAAAGTGTTTGTCGACAACAGCCATGATCTCGGCGTGATTTCTTGTGGTTTCTAACCGGTCTTCTACATGAAGCGCGATTTTAGAAAGCGTAATCTCTTCGACTTCTTTGTTTGATTTAGAATACTTTTGACCGATGTCTTTGAGTTCTTCAACTTTGACTTCAGGAATTTCAACCTGAATCGTAATTTTACCGGCACGGATATGCGAGCCGGAGCTAATGCGGGTACGGCCTTCAATTTTAACATTATCAACATAGGTTCCGTTTGAAGAGCCCATGTCTGTCACATAAAACTTTTCAATGTCTACGTCTAAACGTAAATGCTTGCGCGAGATCGACTTATCCTGAATAACCAAGTCGCAGTCATCTTCACGGCCAATAACGATTGTATGATGTTTGAAATTATTTTCGTAGAACTGATTACCGTCCTGAAAAAGCCGGATCTTGTATTCAAATAACTTTATCCGGCCGAGATCTTCCACTACAGGACTTCTTCAATCCAAGGATGCAATTTAGCATACTGGCGGCGGTTGGTTGGTAATTTTGCTGACATTTGCGTGTACAACTTAGTGAAACCGAATTTTTTATAAAGCGCAGCTAATCCCAGCTGACTTAAACCTGAATTTTTATCCTGCTGTTGAGCCACTTTGAAATAGTTTTTAGCTTTTTCAAAATCAAGGCTGTACATTTCGATTACGCCTAATAAGGCCGTACCTTCCGCATTACCCGGACGCATTTCAACGTAACGGTTAAACGCCAGCTTCGCCATGCCGTAATCCTGATTTCTCATATAAATAAGGCCCAGGTCTTTTACGAGCTCCGGCTGATCTGCTTTATCAAGCAAAGCTTTACGGATTTTTTTAATATCAGGAGTCATTTTGCCCGCAGGTTTTCGTACGTTCACTTCGTCGATGGCTTCATCAACGATGTAATCACCGTTTGATCTGCAGCCTTTAACGAATAAAGTAAAGACTTCAAATTTTTCTGCATTTGCCAGACACATTTTAAAGTAATTGTTGGCTTTTGAACGGTACTCATCGGCTTGGGCTTTTACGGCGGCTTTATACTGGGCCACCACATCCGGAGTTAAACCCTGCGGAATCGGCACTTGCCCTAAGAAGTCTGCGAACTCTTTATAAGACTGGCCAAGCTCATATAACGAACCGATAACCCACTTACCGTTTCCGTAAGTGATAACACGGTCATAAACGCCATTAAGCACTTTCAGCTTTTCGCCTTTAATTTTCGTTACCTCGTTATCATCACCGCGGCCGAACTGAATTGTTTTATAGTCTTTAAGAGCATCGCCCGCGCGCAGATACAGCGAGTGTGCAGCGATCGTACGTTGATCTTCAGTCAGCGCCGGGAACTTTAATACCTTATCAAAATAAGGACGGGATGATGCTCTTTCACCTAAACGCACAAGGCTTAAACCGGTATAGTAAGTCGAATAGATGTCCTGAGTTGTCTGGCTTAAAGCCAGCTCATTTAACTGCTTCCACTTTTTACTTTTCGCCAGAAGCTCTGCGAGTTTTGTAAATGGCACTCCCATTTTTTTGTAATGCTCGTAAGCGGCAACGTAGTCGCCCTGATTTTCGCGAAGTATCGCGGCGCTCTTTATCAGTGTTCTTGATAAGTCGTCATTAGGATACTTTGCAATAAATCTTTCGAAGTAAACAGCAGCACGGTCAAAGTCACCGCTTTGAATTGCAATTTGCCCTAAGTCGCCCACGACCTCTTTTGCGTATTTAGAATCGGCATGTTTTTCAAGAAGCTGCTCTCCCGCTTCGTAAACCAGAGGATCCTTCTTCTGTTTTAAGCTCGTATAAGCTTCGTAAATCGCCAAGTCTCCAAGGGAACTTCCGCTGTACTTCTGCCCCATTGCGAGTAATTTTTTTGCGTAGTCGCGGCTGCGGGGGTCCCCGACTTTATTTTCAATCGTACGGAACTGCGCCTGCTTAACGATTTCTGAAATTTCACTCTTGAATTCAGAATCAGCAGATGCAGGCGAGCGCCCGCTTAAAATACTTTGGCCGAATTGGATCAGGCCTTTGTAGTCTTCGCGCTGATTGTAGGTATCAAGAATTAAATTGATAGCTAATTTAGATTTTGGATTTTCAGGATTTGCACTGATGAACTTCTGGAATTCCGAAACGGCGATATCAAATTTGCGTTCATCATAATAGATCTTAGCAATATTAAACTGAATGTCTTTTGCAATCGGGTCAGCCGGGTTTAATTTGATATAGGCACGGCCCATATCCCCGTATCCTGTGCGTGATTCTTCAACTTCAAGGCGTGTCAGCTTATCCTGATTTAAGATCGCCTCACCGTATGACTTAATCGAAGACTGTAGAAGCTCGACATTGTTTTTTCTTTTGTAAGCCTGTTCATAGAAATAACCGGCGCGTGAGTACTGATTCAGTTTAAAGTAAATTTCAGCTAAGTTCGTTGCGATATCCGCGTAGAAGCGGCCGCGCGGAAAAAGCGTCAGGTAATCTTCGTAAACTTCGGCCGTATCTTTTAACATCTCATTTGAATTCGCGGCAAGAGCCTGCTTATTCATCGCGGTACTCAAATCACGGATGTAAATTTCAAAATTGTTTTCTGCCGTTTTTCTTTCAGCGACAGAAACGGTGCTGGCACTGCGAAGCTGCGACATCGTCGTTGTTATCGGTTTTACAACGCGCGAAACATTGAACGGAGCTTTCGATTTTTTGTAGGCTTCGTAAAAATTATTGATGGCGCTGACTTTTACTTCCAGTTCATATGAAAGTTCAATTAAACGGGCAAACACCGGCACGGCTTGCTCGGGCTTGTTTTTCACCATTAAGCGCTTACCGAGTTTACCAAGAACCTGAAGCAAAGATACACGGTCAGGTGCCAGGCTTTCAAAATAAACAGCGGCATTCTTGCGCTCTTCACTTTGCTTTTCCATCTCGGAATACGGCCACACCAGCGCGATCAAGGCATCACGGCGGATGTCAGTCATTTTAAATTCGTCAGAAAGGTTCTGGTCCGCTGCTGATTTGAAATCAACCAGCAAAATACTTTCGAAAACGGCCAGCGCTTTATCGAATTTATCTTCACGAATATAGCAAAACCCCATTTTGTACTTTGCAAACGGAATGTACGGATTGTTCCCGCGGTCGACGATCTTTTGGTAAATTTCCTGTGCCAGATCGTACTGCTTTTTGCGTTCAAAAAAGTAATCGCCTAAACGCAGCTGGCTTTCTTCCCAGAATTTTGATTTTGGGAAGTCTTTAGTGATACGGATAAACGCATTCACCATGTCTTCGATTTGCCCTAACTCACGGTAGCTGGTTGCGATGTTAAAGAAAGCTTTATCAACGTAAGGATCTTTCGGGTAATTTTCGGTAAAACGCGTGTAAGTTTCAATGGCCAGCTTTTTTGCTTTTTTGCTGGGACCCATATCCAGATCTTCAGGATTTTTTTTAGGGAATTTAATTTTTTCTTCTTCGTAAAGAAGACGGCTTTTTTCGTGGTATAAGTCAGCCAAAACGAAATACAGGTCAGGAAGAAACGAAATGTCTCCTGCCTCTTTCATTTTTGATTTTGTAATGTTGATTGATTTTTCGAGACTCGCTAAATCTTTTCGGACTTGCGAAAGTGTCAGCTTGTTTTGTGCGTTAACAGAAATAGAAAACAGAATTGAAACTGAAAAAAGGAGAACGAAATTATTTAGTCTTCTGGCACCGTGAGGTAACCAAGACGCGAAGATTTTCAATTTCATCTAACCACACTTCTCCCTTATACAACCAGTATAGCCTGTCAAAAGTGATTAGGGGAATAGCCTCAGGTCTATAGTTCAGCTCTTTATCTGACCTTCTGATCCTTAGGCTGTCTACCCGGGTTTGATAGTCCAGGAAGTTCACTTGTTCGTTCCAGTCTAGAAGGTCATTTGACGATTTTCGCAACTGATCGCGGATTTTTAAACTTAAGATATCCTGCATTTGCTTGTCCTGCAGCGCGACCTTCGTCTGCAGGTCTTCCATGAGCTGGCCGTTAGTCGCCTTCTTCTTCAGCCATTGGAAGTCCTGGCGGAGCCCGCCGATGAAAGCCGAATAATTTTTTAAGGCAGGCCGCTGAAGCGCCAGCTGCATGATCTCGCGGTTTTTACTTAAATCTTTTCTTAATTTAATATCCTGCAACGCTGATTTGTAGCGGCGGTCAAAGCGTTTTTTAATATCAAATACCGAATCATAATGGCAGAGCTCTTTGAAGATCAGCATTTTTAAAATTTCAGTTTCCGGCGTGCGCGAAGAATCAAAAAGTTTTGCATCCAGCGCTGTGAGAAGCCCCAATGCCTTCGAGTAGTGTTTTAAATAATATTTTGTCCAGGCACGCTCTAACAAAATAGAACCGCGGTCATCCTGCTCAAACTGTAAAGACTTCAGCATCTGAAAAGATTTTTGGAACTCACCTTTTTCAAAGATCAGGCGTGCGTACTGACGCTTGGCTTTTTTACGAAGATAATCTGAAGCCAGTTCGTTATTCATTAATCCGTCAAAAATCTTCAGGGCTTCATCAAAACGGTCGTTGTAAAGCTCGTACAAGGCACGGTCGTACTCTAAGCGGAACGCCCATTCGGTATTTGGCGTGATAAACTGCTTAGCCTGGGCTTCCCACTTCGTAAAATTCTGTGCGCGGTGACTTTGAAAAAACAAATAACCTAAAAAGCCGCGAAGCTCTCCCGGAATTTTTTTATTTTCGAAGTTGATGTCCTGCTCGATGATGGTTTCACCGATGATGAATTCGTCGTAAATGGCGTGCTTTCTTAAAATTTCTTCCAGAAGAAAGTAAGAGCGAATCGCCTGATTACTTAACGGAAATATGTGGGTAATCTCGTGCGCCAGCATAGTCGCAATATACGGATGCCCCGTTCGTACCGCGATTTCAGCCACGGCAAGATAAACTTCGGCTTTTTCGTTGAGCTTAAGCGATTTAGTTTCCTGACTGAACGCAAGCGCCAAAGCTTCGTCAAACATCCCCTGTTTAAGCTGCTGGTCAATCTCTTTCCAGAAACTGTTTCTGACGGATTGATATTCGAAAGGCTCCGCTTTTTCAAACGGATTTTGTTCAAACTTAATTTGTGCAGATGCCTGTAGAAATACGCAAATAACGATGAGGAAAGTTAGGATTTTATTCACCGCTCCCCCAGATAAATGTGAAACCGAAAGAAATGGTCAGCTGATCCTGAATGTATTTGTTTTTACTGAAAAAATGTAAAAAATCGACGGCAAATTTTAATCCTGTATGTTTCGCAAAATAGTAGTCCTGGGCAAAACCGACAGATACCATCGGTGGTGATTCAATTTTGAAACTCGCAGCACCGGCAGAAAATCCGAAGAAAGTTCTTGAGTGAATTAATGTTGAATTGAAAAGAATGCTTTTCGTATAAAAGGGCACCCATTGATACCCGGTTTTGACCAAGCCCTGAAGGACAGCGAAGTCATTTTCAGACGCACCATAAGATTCGATTAATACTTTTTTCAGTGATGACGGCAGCTCTGTAAAACCATAACCGGTGACTTCCCAAGTGTGGTTTGGAGTAAAATAATACAAATAGGTTCCACCAAGACCCAAGTGTTTATTAAATGCACCAACCGGAAAGTAGGCCCCTGTCACACTGAATTCATGCGAAGCCGGGTAAAGCGGGTTCAAGATAGGCTTGACTTCAGGAATGTCATAAACGTCTTTTGCCGATAACGGCAAAGCTAAAGACGTAAGAATGAAAATAACGAGAAAATTAATCTTCATCGAAATCAACACCTTTTGTGACTTCATCAGAGAAGTTATAAGTAAAAACAAGACCGATAGCTAAATTGGGCCGCAAATCACTTTTAGTGAAAACTTTGTAACGCACATCCAGCTTGAAATTAAAACCGGGGCCGCCAACAAAACGCGAGATAATTCCGCCCTCAATCATGTTGCTGTTACCGTTGCGGTCAAAGCGCGCAAGACCCGCCCCGGCCACAAAAGATATATCACCGAAGCGAATGCTTTCATTCTGATAAAGATGCTTCATGTAGATCGGCGTGTAGACAATGCTTGTGCTATAGTAATATTTTAAAATGTCGAACGTATCAGGAATGGCATTGTAGTCATTCAGAAGCCGGTCCGCCAATCCTGTTGACTGATTAGTAGAGGCCGCAACATTAAAAACTTCCCACGCCAGGTAATCATTGTAATAGGTCAGGTAACTTGCGCCAAAAGCATGGAAGTGATTGAAGTGATCCAGGGGTAAATAGGCGTAATAAAGGCCAAGTTCTTTGTTTAAGATGTAAGGTCGGTTCTGAATTGCATAGGTTTCAGGCCTAATCACAACTTCATTTTCAGCGGAAGTCTCCTCCTCAGCCTCATCTGTAGCGGCTTCCTGTGCTTTTAATGGCGCAGTGAATGCCACAATGAATAAGAAAAATAGAAGGAGATAAGTGATTGATTTCACAATAAAAAAAGTAACACAGTTTAAAAGAATGTTTTACGCCGGGAAAACAAATCTAGCCTTTAGAACGAGGTACTCACAATGGAACCAGTCGCACCCGCCGTTCTTGCAAGTAACCATCTGATTTCGTTGGAAAATTTGCAGCCAAAGGACGTGCCCGCAGTTGTACTGAAAGTTAACTTTTGATAGATTTGTATTTTCGATCAAGGAGATTCCATTGTCTGCCGCAACCCCAGATTATAAAAATACGATCCGTCTTCCACAAACCGACTTTCCGATGAAGGGTGATTTACCTATCAACGAACCTAAAATCATCGCAAAATGGGAATCAGAAAAAATTTATCAGCGTATTTTAGAAAAAAATAAAAATAATCCCGGTTTTACTTTGCCGGATGGCCCGCCTTACGCAAACGGTTCGATTCACATCGGCCATGCGCTTAATAAATCTCTTAAAGATTTTGTCATTAAGTACAAATCGATGAAGGGCCACTACGCGCCATTTGTTCCGGGCTGGGACTGCCACGGACTTCCGATCGAGCACAAAGTCATGAAAGATCTTTCTGAAAAAAAACTGGTGAAGTCAGATCAGGAAATTTTAGCCTTATGCAGAGAAGAAGCTTCGAAGTGGGTTAAACACCAGCGCGAGCAGTTTAAGCGCCTCGGTGTAATCGCCGACTGGGAAAACCCTTACTTAACCATGTCTAAAGATTACGAAGCTGAAGAGATTCGTGAGTTCGCCCGCGCTTTCAAACGCGGCGTGATCTATCAAGGCGTGAAGCCGGTTTACTGGAACTGGACACTGAAAACAGCATTGGCAGATGCTGAAGTTGAGTATCATGATCACAAGTCACCTTCGATTTTTGTGAAATTTGAAGTTAAAGATGCAGCGACACTGCAAAAGTTAGGAAATCCTGCAGAGAAAACGTCTTTCGTCATCTGGACAACAACTCCTTGGACGCTGCCTGCGAATACCGGAATCGCTTTACACCCTGAATTTGATTACGGTGTTTTCGCAACAGAGATCAACGGACAAAAAGAAAACTTAATTATCGCAACAGCTCTAAAAGAATCTTTCGAAAAAGAAATCGGATTAACGTTAACAAAAAAATCTGAATTCAAGGGTGCTTCTTTAGAGCTAGGTAAAGCCCGTCACCCTTTTATCGACCGTGATTCTATTATCGTATTAGGAGATCACGTAACAGCAGATGCCGGTACCGGTTGCGTTCATACAGCTCCAGGTCACGGCGCGGACGACTTTAGAGTCGGCCAAAAATACCGTTTACCGGTTTTAAACCCGGTCGACGATGGCGGAAAATACACAAGCGACTTTTCAGAAATGGAAGGCGTAAATATTTTCAAAGCCAATCCGATGATCATTGAGAAATTAAAAAATTCAGGCCACCTTTTAAAGTTTTCTGAATTTGTTCACAGCTACCCTCATTGCTGGCGCTCTAAAACTCCATTGATTTTCAGAACAACGGCGCAGTGGTTTATCGGTATCGATCAGGAAAACTCACAAATCAGAAAAAATACTTTGAAGGCGCTGGATGAAGTTCAGTTCTTCCCTGAGTGGGGCCGCGCACGCTTTCAAGCCATGATGGAAAACCGCCCTGACTGGTGTTTATCGCGCCAGAGAATCTGGGGAGTACCGATTCCGATTTTAACTTGTGTTGCCACCGGCGAGCCTCTGGCAGATTACGATATCATGATGAAAGCGGCAGACTTAGTTGCAGAAGGCGGAATTGAAGCCTACCACAAAGCTGACGCCAACGCTTTAGCGGGCACGAACTGGAAGAAGCCGGCAAACGCAAAACCGGAATTCGGGTCTCAAGGATTTAAATTAGGCCGCGACATTCTGGATGTGTGGTTTGATTCCGGCGTTTGTCATGCAGCGGTTCACTCGCCGAAAGCAGGACATGGCTACAAGAATGCCCAGGCTGATATTTACTTAGAAGGTTCAGATCAGCACCGCGGCTGGTTTAATACTTCAATGCTTTCATCAATGTCGACAACAGATAAACCGCCATTTAAAGCTTTGATCACTCACGGATTCGTGAATGATTCGCAAGGCCGTAAAATGAGTAAGTCTTTAGGTAACGTCATTGATCCTAATGAAGTTTCGTCTAAGAGCGGATCTGAGATTGTTCGCTTGTGGGCTTCTTACGGCGATTACGGTAACGATATCGGTTGCGGTAAAGAAGAGTTAACGCGGGTAACAGAAACTTACCGTAAGATCCGAAACACAATGCGCTTCTTACTGGGCTCAACTTCAGATTTTGATTTTGCAAAAGATCAGGTCCCGCACGAGAAGATGACACAAATCGACCAGTGGATGATGCATCAGCTTTACGTTCTCATTAATGATGTGACGGCAGCATATGATAAATATGAATTCTACCGTGTATATCATCTGTTAAATCATTTCTTCACTGTCACTTTGTCTGCAACGTACATGGATATCTTAAAAGACAGACTTTACACTTGGAAGCCGGATGGACTGGCGCGAAGAAGCTCTCAAACCGTGCTTTACATTACAACCAGCAGCCTGATTCGCATGATGGCCCCGATTCTTTCATTCCTGGCTGAAGAGACATACAGCTATTTCAAAACAGGTGACAAAAAAGATTCTGTCTTCTTAGAAGACTTCCCGGGTGCAAAACCTGAATGGAATAAACCGGAGCTTCACCAGCACTTCGAAAAAGTTCTGTCTGTCAGAAGCGATGTTCAAAAGAAACTGGAAGAGCTTCGTACAAATAAAACAATCGGCTCTAGCCTTGAAGCGGCTGTGAATATTTCTGCTGAAAACGAAACTCTTGCTGCCTTACAGGCGACGGCAGATTTACGCGAAATCCTGATTGTTTCTAAATTGCATGTAGCAAAAGCCCCTTACGCTGTTGCCGCAAGCAAAGCTGACGGTGAAAAATGTGTCAGATGCTGGGTTTACTCGACAGAGATTTCTAAAGCTGAAAAAACTTTAGGGGTTTGCCCTAAATGTGTTGAGGCTTTGACGTGAGTATACCGCTGCAACGGAAGTACTTATTATTGATGTGCCTAACCGGTCTGGTCATCTCATTGGATCAGATCACAAAGCTGTATGTGCACACGCAGTTTGCGCTGCATGAGTCTGTTCCGGTTATCCCTGGGTTTTTCCACATCACTTACGTAAGAAATTTCGGAGCAGCTTTCGGCATTCTGGGGCAATCATCTGCCAGCTTTCGCGAATACTTTTTTTTAATGATTCCACCGATTGCCTGCATCACGATTTTATATATTTTAAAGACGGTGCGGGATAATGACCTCAAGCAGGTCTTAGCGCTAAGTTTTATTTTCGCAGGAGCACTTGGCAACTACATTGACCGCTTACAGTTTCGGTATGTTATCGATTTTTTGGATTTTCATTACAAAGGTCATTCATGGCCGGCATTTAACGTGTCTGACATGGCCATCGTCGGCGGTGTTATCAGCTTAGTGTTCTTTATGTTCAGAGAAAGCGACAAAACCGAAGCATGATGCCAATTATTAACTTCGGCGCCATTCATCTACCTACATTCTTTCTGGTTATCAGCGTCAGTTTATCAATTATGCTCGTGCTATTATCTTACCGTGTGGACCGCTTCGGCAAAGACCGTAAGATCTCGTTTGATCTTTCGATTGTGCTGATGCTTTCGGGCTTTATCGGCGGACGTTTGCTGCATGTGTTTTTTGAAGAGTGGCCTTATTACTCAATGGACCCTTCACGGATTTTTGAATTCTGGCGCGGCGGGTTTGTATTTTACGGCGGCATGATCGGCGCTTCGATTGCAAGCTACATTTATCTGAAAATAAAAAAACAAAAATTTCTTGAGTGGGCGGATTTTTTTGCACCGCTGTTTTCTTTGTCGCATGCATTGGGCCGCGTAGGCTGCCTGCTTTCAGGCTGCTGTTATGGAACAGCTTGCACGTTACCATGGGCAATGGAAGGCCGCCACCCAACCGCCATGTATATGATCGTGGGCGAGCTGTTTATTTTTGTATTGTTACTTCTATACGAAAAATACGAAAAAAGCCCGGCAGGCCATATCTTTGCGAAATGGGTGTTGCTGCACAGTATTTTACGTCTGAACGTTGAATACTTCAGAGATGACTTCCGTGGAGAGTTTTTTGATATTCCGCCTTTTGGTAATCTTTCGATTTCACAAGTGATCAGTTTGATTTTGATGTTGAGTGTTTTTGCTTTTTACATCCATGGCTACGTCAGGCGAAGGCAGAATCCGAAGTGATTTACACTCATAAAAAAATGAACAGTCCTGTTGGTGTCTTGCATCTGGTTTCTTCAGGTGAAGCCTTGGCTGCTGTCGTTTTCGAAAACGGCTGGAAGCGATTTCTTGCCAATGAAGGATGGGACGTGCAAGACGGCACAGACAACGTCATACGCACGACGGAACGTCAGCTAAACGAATACTTCGGTGGCCAGCGCAAAGAATTTGATATCCCATTGCTATTCAGCGGAACCGAATTTCAGAATCAGGCTTGGAGAGCGTTAACCGAAATTCCTTTCGGTAAAACATTTTCTTACAGCGAACAGGCTATGAAACTAAAAAATCCAGCAGCAGTTCGAGCAGTTGGGGCCGCCAATGGCAAAAATAAAATTTGTATTGTTGTTCCATGCCACCGTGTGATCGGCAAAGATGGTTCATTAACGGGCTTTGCCGGTGGCACTGAAGTTAAAAAGATATTACTGAATCTGGAATCTTCTCAGCGTTCACTTTTCTAGTTACTGGTTTGCACCTATGGCGCTTTACCGCGGTATTTTTCTTTTTTGGCTTCGCGGGCAAATGTCTTTTTATCGCAAACATCAGGTTTGACGTTTACAGCGCCCATTAAATTTTTTGAACCGAGCTTCGCAGTTAAAAACAGGGCGTGGTCCACATTACAACGGGCTTCCAGATCATACGTGTTAAATGTCAGCATGAGATGCTGTGATTTGCTTTTCTTTATCGCTTGCATGAATTCGTCATCGGTTAAATCTCCGAACTCAGTCACAAAAACTTTTTTAACCGGCACAAAAGTGGCTTTCCCCGGGCCGAACTCTAAAGTCTTAAATTCGATTTTTGTCACATCGATGTTTTTTGTTCCCATGAGAACGACATCCATTTGATCGTAATCAATCGGTGATACTTCCAGCTCTCCCGGAAGATTTAATGAGCCGCCCCAGGCAGACATTCCCACTTTTCTGGCGCGCATTTTAACTTCTAAACGATTAGTAATCGCCGGACCGCGGGTCGCACCGACAACATAATCGGAATTGCCTTCACCGTTATAAAATCCGGGGCAGGCAATAGATTGCGGGTCTACTTCGTCTTCATCATTTTCAAATTTCACGATCGGTGTATCGGCCACATCGCCGTCGGCATAGAATTTTACTAAGCCCGGTTCTTTTTTACTGACGATCTGAAAGCCTGCGAGGCTCTTATCAGGTTTAAGAGTCGAGTTTTTTTCTGCTTTATAAACCCAGTAGATTTCGCGGGCTTTTTTATCGAATACTGCGGGCTCCCAGCCTTCAGGGTGTCCGGTATTAACAGGTTCTGACTCTGCCTCAATGCTGAAACGCCAGATCGGAACCCGTGCGTCAGCCTGGTTAACTAAGGTGTATTCGTAGCGGTACCAGTTTTTTTTGTTATCAAAAGTGACTTTCACTTTTACTTTAGGAGAGATTTCTGAAGGTGACCGGTCAGGGCAGATCTCAGTTCTGGCAAATGAGAAAGTCGTAAAAAACAATAAACTCAGAAATAGGCTGCTTTTAATCATAGTAAGTTAATATGAATTTTAAAGGGTGATGTTGTCAATTTTAACACCTTGTAACAGTGCGAATTAAGACCTTTTTTTCGTCTCACTGTGAAACGTCAGTACAGCCCAAATTGTTAGTGATTACTTTTTTGACAGCTGAAAAGCCCCTTAATTCGATTTAGCCGTGGCACTGGCATTGTAATGTTAGAAAGGTGACTAAGGAGCTTTTATGAAAAAGTTTTTACTATTTTCAACGCTGTTCGCAAGTTTGTTCTTCGTAGTGAACTGTTCGAATAAATCGAACAACACTGCTGGAACTGCAAATGCTTACACTAATAGTGCATGTCCTGCCGGATATTACTATTACAATGGCCAGTGCTTGAATGGACAAGGCGGAACAATCGGTGCCGGCTATAACTATAGCTTGGGCTTCTACGCTGACAACTACAGTGGCTATTCGAACTTACAAATCACTAACATAACTAACATGAAACAACTGTTAAAGTACGGTATGGGTGTTTGTGACTTAGCTTCAAATAACTACGGATTAGCTAACTGTGACGCTTACATTCAAGGTTGGTTTGATGTGATCATCCAGTTGCCTTCTGACTTTAACGTTGCTAACGGCGGAACAGCTTCTGCGCTAGTAACTTTCGCAGTACGCCCGCAACAGAATCAGTATTACAACTTCCAGGCCTCTTTCGGTTCTTGGTGGCAAGTTGCAGGAAGCTTCTTCGGAATCAACATCCCTGACACGAATTACTACTCAGGTGCTTACCGCAACCCATTGCAAATCCAGGCGCAGGCTTCTCCGATCAACAACAGCCAGGGTTTCTCAATCAATGGTTACGGTGACGCTTGGACAGGTTACAACCGCACAATCGTAACAGTTGAAGTTGCAAGCGGTAACCAAAGCAGCAACTACGCAGACTTTGTATTAAAAGTCGGCGGACAAGAGGCAGCGCGCGGCCGCATGGCGAAATGCCAAACGCCTAATTGTGGACTTTAATTAACAATACGAATGACTTCTAATGAACCTAAGAAAATCAAATGCCCGCAGTGCGGGCGTTTGACGTTTTACTCTAATGAAAACCAGTGGCGTCCGTTCTGTTCGGAGCGCTGTAAGCTAATAGATTTGGGGCAATGGGCAAGTGAGTCTTTTAAGATCGCTTCCGAAGACCCCCTCGACCTGGATAGCTTAAACCCGGACGACTTTAACACCCCCGAAGACGACAACGTCTAGTTCTTGATATTGCAAAACACCGGAGTATAGTTAAACCATTAGAGGTTGCTACCAATGGTACTTTCGAAAATGCGCCGATTCCTGATCGGCTCACCTATCCACTCCGCTCACCATCATCAAGAACTGATTCCTAAGTGGAAAGCCCTACCGGTTTTAGCAGCTGACGCCCTTTCATCAGTGGCCTATGCGACTGAAGAAATCGTCATTCCTCTTGCACTGCTTGCGACACTGATTCCGTTTGCCACTCACTGGCTGTTGCCGATTGCAGGCGCCATTGTTGTGCTGATGTTTATTGTGGCGATGTCTTACCGCGAAACGATTCAGGCTTATCCACAGGGCGGCGGCGCGTACATTGTTGTTAAAGAAAATTTAGGTCAGGGCGCCGGGCTTGTTGCCGGTGCAGCTTTGCTTATCGATTATATTTTAACAGTTGCCGTTTCGGTTTCTGCCGGAGTCGAAAATTTAATTTCGGCGTTTCCGCAGTTCGCCGAAGTGCAGATCTTCTTTTGTGTATGGATCATTCTGATTTTGATGACTCTGAATTTGCGCGGCATGGGAGAGTCATCCACCGTTTTTGCGGTACCGACTTATTTTTTCATCGGCTCTATCGGTCTGTTGATCATGAAAGGCCTTTGGAGCAACCCGCACGAAGGCGTTAACCCTGTTGTTGACGTGTTTCAGACCAATTACCCCGAAATCGGACTGATACTTTTTTTACGGGCCTTTTCTTCCGGCTGTGCGGCCTTAACGGGTATCGAGGCCGTGTCGGACGCGGTACCGCTTTTCCGTGAGCCAAAAGCCAAAAACGCAAAAACCACACTGATGCTGATGGTCGGCATTCTGGCCGCGCTTTTCTTCGGCGTCAGTTACATGGTTTATGTTCACGAACTGACTCACGTTGAAGGCGTAACTCTGATTTCGCAGCTGAATAAAATCATCTTCGGAAACAGTTTGTTGTATTATGCCGTTCAGGTCGGCGTTGTTCTGATTTTATTTTTAGCGGCTTCAACCGCTTACGCCGATTTCCCGCGCGTGGCCTCGCTGCTGGCGAAGGACCGCTATGCTCCCCGCCAGTTTGCAAGTATCGGCGACCGCCTTGTGTTTTCAAACGGTATTATCGGCCTTTCGCTTATCGCGATTTTGTTGATTGTGTTTTTTAAAGGCCGAACGCACTTGCTGATTCCATTGTATTCCGTGGGCGTGTTTTTATCGTTCACTCTGTCACAGGCCGGAATGGTCATTCGCCACTTAAAGCTGAAGCAAAAAGGATGGAGAAAATCCATTGCCTTGAACGCGTTCGGAATGACCTGTACCGCGATCGTTCTTTGCGTGGTGGCTTCGTTTAAATTTACTCACGGCGCCTGGGTTGTGGTGATCGTGATTCCTGCCATCGTTTACATGTTTCACCGTATTCACGTGCACTACGTCATGTTCGCCCGCGAAATTTCGCAGTCTCATTACTCGATGCCTGTTTGCGAGAAGATGACAGATCACGTTGTTGTGATTCCGATCTCGGGCCTTCACCGCGGAGTTATGAATGCCATTCGCTACGGCATGAGCATCTCGCATGACTTAAGGATTTGTTACGTCAAAACAGATGATGAAAGTTACATTCGCCTGAAAGCGGCGTGGGACGAGAAGTTTCCGAATTTAAAATTGCACGTTCTGGAATCGCCATACCGCTCAATCTCAGGTCCGATCTTAGATTACATTGATCTTGTTTCGAAAGAACATCCGACTGAGTTCATCACTGTTATCTTTCCGGAATTCTTAACAGCAAGATGGCATCACCAATTGCTGCACAATCAGACAGCCTGGTTGATCAAGCTTTCACTGATCTACAAAAAAAATGTAGTTGTTACGAGCGTAAAATATCACTTAACAACAACTTAACATCCACAAATTAATTTCAACCGCTTTGCAACCCGCTACCAGCCGATGAATCGCGCGGCTACACATAGCGACACAAATTAGAACCACCTGTTGACCGTAACTGAAATTTGTTTTCTGATAACACACATCAGGGATGATAGAACGACAACAGGACGTAACAACAACAACCCTCGCTCCTCTGAATTTACAGAAGCGAGTCGTCTCAAGAAGGAGAACGACACATGAATAAAGCGCAATTGATCAACAAGATCGCTGCCGACACTAAAATGCCTAAAGCACAATGCGAAGCTATCGTAGACTGCTTTATGAACAACGTTAAAACTACTGTTAAAAAAGGTGGCGACGTTAAATTAGTAGGTTTCGGTACTTTCACAAAAGCTAAACGTAAAGCTCGTTTAGGCCGTAACCCACAAACTGGCAAAACTATCAAAATCCCAGCTGCATGGACTCCAAAATTCCGCGCAGGCGCTGAATTCAAACACTTAGTAAAATAATTTACTGAGATTAAATTGAATCTTGAAAAGGAGCTCAGAATGAGCTCCTTTTTTTATTTCAGATTGAACTCCCTTTTTTATTTCTCTGATCGGTTTTTGAAAAATCTTCATTCTTATTAGACTCATAAAAAATTTTAACTCTGTAAAATCCCGTCTCAGGCTTTATTCTGCAGGAGAGGGAGGAATATGAGGGGAATAATTTTTCTTTTCTTATTGTTTTTGATTAACGTGGCAAACGCCGGTACCAACAATCAATCTAGATTTGAACTTCGTACCGCCCCCATTCCTCTCTACGTAAAATGGTACACCCTTGATGCCACTTACCTTTACAACAACCAATGGGCCTTCGGTCCTTCCTATGTTTCCTACGCCTATGACAGCTATTACGGAAACATGTTCGGGCCTGCCTATTATGGCAGTGCTTATGGCGCACATGTTATTTGGGCAGTTGATGATTTGTTTTCGAATTCGTGGTACGTCGGATCTCATCTTTATTATGAAAGCTACCGGTCGGTGGCGCATGGGCTTTTAGGAAACAAAGAAGACCGCAGAGGCCTTCGCACGAGCGCTGTGCTGGGCTACCGCCAGTTGAGCGGAAGCTTTCTGACAATGGTAGGTCTGGGTTTTGAAAACTATGATCACGATATTCAAGAAACGGTATCAGCAGCAAATCCAGATTACTCTCAGTATCACCGGAATTTTACGTTTTTCCACGCTGAATTCAAAGTGGGTTGGGTGTTTTAACGCTCATTGAGCTTAATTTCTGGCTTTGACCCTGCCAATCCAGCCCGTTAGTATTTCTGCATGTCTATGAAACGCATTGGCGTGTACACCAGTGGCGGAGATGCTCCCGGAATGAATCCGGCCATCCGCGCGGTTGTGCGAACTGCCATCAGTAAAAAAGTTGAAGTTATCGGAATACTGCACGGTTATGTGGGCATGATTGAAAATGTCATGAAGCCTTTGCAAATGCGTGACATGGCCAACATCATTCAGCGTGGCGGAACCATTTTAAAAACCGGCCGCTCAATGGAATTTTTAAAGCCGGAATACCGTGCTGTTGCCGCTAAAAATTTACAGTCACAGGGAATTGAAGGCCTGATTTGCATCGGCGGTGACGGATCTTTTAAAGGCGCTCAGGCTTTATATGCTGAACACAAAGTTCCTGTCGTTGGAATTCCCGGAACAATTGATAACGATGTTTACGGAACTGATGACACCATCGGTTTCGATACCGCAGTGAACACGGCCTTACAGGCGATTGATAAAATCCGCGACACGGCCGACAGCCACGACCGCATTTTTATTGCAGAAGTTATGGGCCGTAATTCCGGCTGGATTGCAAGCCAGGTAGGGATTGCCGGCGGAGCCGAAGAAATTCTGACTGCTGATAATGTGATCACAGTAGATAAAATTGTTGAGAACTTGAAAGCGTCCCGTGCCAGAGGAAAAACCAGCAGTATCATCATCACTGCAGAGGGCCAAAAACCCGGACGCGCTTATGATCTTGCTGAAGCAATCCGCAAAAAATCCGGATTAGATGCGAAAGTTTGCGTTTTAGGTCACCAACAGCGCGGAGGCAGCCCCACAGCTCACGACCGAATTTTGGCATCACGCTTAGCTAACGCCGCAGTTGAAGGATTATTAGCCGGACGCCACAACACCATGATCGGTGTTCAGGGAGATAAGCTGGTCGAGGTGCCTTTGGATCTCGTCACCACGAGAGAAAGAACTGGCGACAAATCACTGATAAATCTTGCCAGAGTGCTCTCAGTTTAGTTTAAATACAGCATTATTTTTTTTAATAAAAACAAAGGGAGATTATTCATGAAAAAGCTTATCGCATTGCTGGCTGTTTCTTTAGTTGTGTTTTCTTGCACAAAAAAAACAGAAGAAGCTGCTAACGAAATCGTAATCGGGTCTTACAGCTCGAACACCGGTGCTACTGCCACTTTCGGCGTATTCCAAATGCACGGTACACAAATGGCAATTGAAGAAATCAATGCTGCCGGCGGTATCAACGGTAAAAAAATCAAACACATCAACTACGATAACAAATCTGACAATGACGAAACTCTTGCAGTTGTTAACCGTTTGATCAGCCAGGATAAAGTTGTGGCGATCTTAGGTGAAGCGACTTCAGGCCGTTCAAAAATCGGTGGCCAGGTTGCCCAGCAAAATAAAGTTCCGATGCTGACTTCATCTGCGACAAATCCGGATGTAACAAAAATCGGTAACTACATCTTCCGCGCTTGCTTTATTGATCCGTTCCAAGGAACAGTTATGGCGAAATTCATGACTGAAAACCTGAAACTGAAAAAAGCTGCGGTTTTACGCGATATCAAAAATGACTACTCTGTAGGTCTGGCTGATATCTTCACTGAAAAATTAAAAGCTGCCGGCGGCGACGTGGTAACTGACGTATCTTACCAAGAAGGCGATATCGACTTCAAATCTCAGTTAACAGCGATCAAAGCAAAAAATCCTGAAGCGATTTTTGTTCCTGGTTACTACAACGAAGTGGCTTTAATCGCGAAGCAAGCACGCGAATTAGGAATGACTCAGCCATTACTTGGCGGCGACGGATGGTCTTCACCGAAACTTTCTGAAATTGCAGGTAAAGCGATTGACGGAAACTACTTCTCTAATCACTACACAACTGAATCAACTGACCCTAAAACTCAGGCGTTCATTAAAGCTTACAAAGCTAAATGGAACGAAGATGCTGACGTTATGGCAGCTTTGGCTTACGACGCCGTTTACTTGTTAGCTGAAGCTATTAAAGCAGCGAAAGAGCCTACTCGTGACGGTATCCGTGACGCTTTAGCCGCTATCAAAGATTTCAAAGGTGTAACTGGTCAGATGTCTATGAATGAAAACCGCGATGCTGTTAAGAGCGCCGTTGTTGTTCAAGTTCAAGGAACTGAATACAAATACATCACTTCTGTAAATCCGTAATCGGGTTCGTTTTACATTGGTTCCGCAACGGAACTGATAATAAAAAAATTTTAAAAAAAGGCGGTCTTAGATCGCCTTTTTTCATTCTAAAACCAGCTATTTTGTTGGCACATCACGCTAATTAGTTTACATCTAAAACATGCAAGAATTTTTACAGCACACTCTGAACGGTCTCAGTTTCGGAAGTATCTACGCTTTGGTGGCTTTAGGTTACACCATGGTTTACGGGATTCTTTCGATGATCAACTTTGCTCACTCTGAAATTTACATGATGGGCGCCTTCGCTGCGTTTTATCTGGCAAGATTTTTAGGGCTGGACACACCTTCACCGATGAATTTCACGATCGGCCTTTTGGGCGGAACTTTGATCGCAGGAATTATCGGCTTTTTCGTAGAAAAGTTTGCGTACAAACCTTTACGAAATTCTCCGAAGATGAATGTTCTGATTACAGCTATCGGGGTCAGTATTTTGTTTCAGTTCGGCGGCCAGATTATTTTCGGCGCTGACCCGAAGCGATTTCCTAACCTGATCGAAGACCAAACATTATTTACGGTTATCGATATTCAGGTTCATTTGATCGATGTCTTAATTTATTTTGTCAGCTTTGTTTCATTAGCGGTATTGAGCTTTGTTATTTATCACACGCAAACCGGCCGCGCGATGCGTGCGGTAAGCACCCGCCCTGATATGACACCTCTGATGGGTATCAATAACAGCAAAATCGTTTCTACTACGTTTATGATCGGCTCTATGCTGGCGGGAGTAGCCGCTGTTTTAGTTTCAATTAAGTATCCGAAAATTGACCCGATGATGGGGGTTAAAATCGGTACCAGCTCTTTCGTGGCAGCGGTGTTCGGCGGTATCGGCAGCTTGCACGGCGCGGTAGTCGGCGGCTTTTTACTAGGCCTTGGCGAGTACTATGTAAACGGCTACGGCGGCAGTACGTACAAAGAAGCAGTGTCGTTTGCGATTTTGATTCTGATTTTATTGTACAAACCGACCGGATTATTCGGCAGCACAAGAAAGGAGAAAATCTAAGATGAAAAAGTATTTAGGTTTTCTTGTTTCTGTAGTTGTTCTCGGTTTTGCGTTAAGCCAGTTCACAAATTCATACATTCAGGCCATCTTCATCAGCTTTTTAGTAAATGCGATCATGGCTCTCAGTTTAAACTTCATAACAGGGTTAGCCGATCAGTTTTCTTTGGGTCACGCGGGCCTGATGGCCATCGGAGCCTATACGGCGGCGGTATTCAACAAAGAATTCATGGGCGACAACTGGGTGATGATTCCGGTCGGAGTATTGTTTGCCGCGATTGTGGCGGCTATTGCCGGCTACCTGATTTCACTTCCGTCCTTCAGGCTTAAAGGCGATTACCTTGCGATCGTAACATTGGGTATGTCTGAGATTGTTCGCGTTGTTTTGCTGAACTGGGATCACGTTGGTGGCCCGCGCGGTTACAACGCCATTCAAAAGTTTCCTGATTTTTATTTGTCATTCGGATTCGGAATTTTTTTACTGACGGTTACTTTCATGGTGATGTACCGGCTGAAATTTTCATGGTTCGGCCGAAACTTATGGGCCATCAACGAAGACGACATCGCCGCAGAAGTTATGGGATTAAATGTTCCACAGACAAAGCGCCGTGCGTTTGTCATTTCCAGCTTCTTTGCGGGACTTGGTGGCGGATTTTACGCGCATCACTTAGGTTATATCAGCCCGGGATCTTTTACCTTCCTCATTTCGGTTCAGATTTTAATTGCTGCCGTACTTGGCGGACTGGGCTCATTGAGCGGTTCAATCATTGCTGCATTGATTTTAACTTTCTTGCCGGAAGCTTTAAGAAGTTTACCGACCGGCGTAGATATTCGCATGATCATCTTCCCTATTCTTTTAATCTTGATGATGATTCTGCGTCCGCAAGGAATTATGGGCCGTAAAGAACTGAGCCTCAGCGCAATAATCGGGAGACTGAAACGATGAGTAATTCATTACAAGTTGAAAATTTATCTATTCAGTTCGGCGGCCTTAAAGCTGTTGATGATGTGAACTTTCATATTAAAAAATCAGAGCTGTTAGGTTTAATCGGGCCGAATGGGGCCGGAAAAACAACGGTGTTCAATATGATCTCGGGCTTTTATGCCTGTGATACCGGTAAAATATCTTTTGAAGGCACAGACATCACGGCCTGCAAAGCCGATGAAGTGAATCTTCACGGGTTGGCGCGCACATTCCAGAATATCCGTCTATTTAAAAACCTGACGGTATTAGAAAACGTTCTGATGGCGGCCCAGCAGCGCAAACACAATGGCACATTCATTGACTGGTTTAATTCATTACTGAACAACCAGGCTCATAAAGATATCGAAGAGGGTCTCCGAAAAGAGGCCATTGATCTTTTAAAAATTTTTGAACTTGATGTTTACGCGAATGAAACGGCCTCATCTCTTCCTTACGGGGCTCAGCGCAAGCTTGAAATCGTTCGCGCACTGGCGACTAAACCTAAGCTTCTTATGCTGGATGAACCTGCTGCCGGCATGAACCACCAAGAAACGGCCGAGCTGAACAAACTGATTCGATTCATAAAAGAAAAATTCGACCTGACCATTCTGCTGATCGAACACGACATGAAGCTTGTGATGAATATCTGTGACCGTATTGTGGTGTTAAACCGCGGTAAAAAAATTGCTGAAGGCAGCCCAGCGGAAATTAAAAATTCGCCGGAAGTGATTGAAGCCTACTTAGGAAAGCGCAAGTAACATGAAGTCAGTTGAAGTAAAAAATTTAGTAGTGAATTACGGATTGATCAAAGCAGTAAAAGGCATTTCATTTACTTTTAAAGCCGGCGAGATCACGTCTTTAATCGGATCTAACGGCGCAGGGAAGACCACAACTTTGAAAGCGTTAAGCGCTTTACTGCCGCACATGGGAGACATCCTGATTGAGTCCGGCAGCACATCTGAAAACATCAGCCGCCTGGATGCTCCGGGGCGCTTACGCAAAAAAATCGCGCTTTGTCCTGAAGGCCGCGGGATTTTTCCTAACTTAACTGTGACTGAAAATCTGATGCTTGGTGCTTACCTAAATGAAGATAAAGCAAAGATTGGTCAATTGATCGACCAGCAGTTCGAAATGTTCTCACGCCTGGCTGAACGCCGTAATCAGCTGGCAGGAACTTTATCAGGTGGCGAGCAGCAAATGTTAGCGATCGGACGAGCTTTGATGTCTGAACCGCAAATGCTGATGTTAGATGAACCTTCACTGGGCCTTGCACCGATTATTATCGAACAGATCTTTCAGAAGTTCGTGGATTTAAAAAATAAAGGTTTAGGTCTTTTGATTGTCGAACAGAACGCGTCTTTAGCTTTAGAAGTTTCAGAGAAAGCCTACGTTCTTGAAACCGGCACCCTTACATTAGAAGGCAAGGGTGTTGATTTGCTGAATGATAAACGCGTTATCGAAGCGTATTTAAATTAGTTCTTTCGATTTTAATTACAGATTTACTTTCCCGGAGCTGCCGGTGCACCGGACCCTGTTGCGCCAGCGGCAGGAGCTGCCCCTGCAGCAGTTGAATCTTTTACCTCAACCGTGATAGTCGCCGATAGATTTTCGCCGTAAGAAAGATGCGCGTAATCAGCAAACTGCAAAGTTAGAGTATGCTTTCCCGGGGGCAATTTGATTTCAGCCTCTTCCTGCATTTTACCGTAGTGCAAGTGCTGCTCGTCCTGCGGAATCGGCATGCCTGATGCAATGGCACCTTTATCGATTAACAAATGATGATGGCCGCATTTTTTATTTTTTGGTGCAATGTTCGCCTGACAAAGCTTCATGCCTTTCATGCCGAACTTTACTTTTAGCGGAGACGTAACAACGGCACCATCAGCAGGCTCTGTGAAAAATACTTTTCTCTGGCTGTTGGATTTTGGAGTATCATGTGCAAATGCCGCCAGTGAAACTAAAAATACGGCGATAGACAAAACTGATTTCATAAAATTACCTTCCTTCAAAATTCGGTTTGCGTTTTTCTGTTATGGCAGCCAGAGCTTCAAAGTGATCATGCGTTCGTTGCGCGATTCCTTGATAGGCTGCCAGTAAATCTAAAGTTACGTTTAAACTGTTTTGATAAGCGACTTTCACTGACTTTTTACTCAATTGCACCGCTGCAGCCGGCAAAGAAGCGATTTGTAATGCAACTGAAGCTGCTTCGGCTTTCAGATTTTCTTCCGGTACAATTTTGTTCAAAAGTCCGATGCTTAATGCTTCCTGAGCTTTTACTTCTCTTCCGGTTAGAGTCATCTCCATGGCTCTTGCAAAGCCGACAATGCGCTGTAAAAAGAAACTGCCGCCGTCGCCAGGAACCAATCCGATTTTCACAAAGCTTTCTAAAAACTTTGTGTTTTCTGTTCCGATGCGGATGTCACACATGCAAGCCAGGTCGCAGCCCGCACCGGCAGCGGCACCGTTAACGGCTGCAACAAGCGGTTTACTGAACGCTTCCATGGCTCTTGAAATGCGCTGAATCCCCTGCTCGTAGCGCTGACGTAATTCATTGGCTTCGCCGGCAAACATTTCTGACTTTTTTTGCATGTTATTCAGATCACCGCCGGAACAAAAGTTCTTTCCTTCTCCGGTCAGCACGGCCACTCTAATAGAAGGATCGTTTTCTGCCTTTTGCAGAGACGAAACTAAAGAGTCTATCATTTCATAAGTAATGGAATTTGAAGTCCCAGGATTGTTGAGAGAAATCCACAAAACGTGGTCTTTCTTTTCTACTTTTAGCATTTGAAGGTCGCTGTAAGACATGCCTCATGCTAGACAGGGTGATTAAGATTGGCAAGCGTAACGGAAGATTAGACAAGCGCAACGAATCAGGACTTACCTGCGGCGAAGGCCTGCATTAAGATGATGGCGTGAGCAAACGTATTCATTACGACTCAAATCTTTTAATTCCTAAACCTTATCCCGGCGATGCCGAAGGGTCTTTCGTTTTAGGAACAGATTCGGATGTACTGCAAACAGTCCTTATAAAATCTTCCGTTGAAAACGAGTTGCTTGGCCATGTGTGGTTCGGCTGGAAAACTGCTGGGCCGCCAGGGCATGTACACGGCGGGTGCCAGGCAGCCATACTCGATGAAATGATGGGCTCTACAGGATGGTATTTCAAACACCGTGTTGTGGCAGCAAAAATTGAAGTCGAATTTATTCAGATGATCCCCTACGAAAAACAGTATGATCTACGCGGCCGGATTACAAAAATTGATAAGCGCAAAGTTCATATTGAAGCTCAAATTTATAAAGACGATGTGATCTATGCGCAGTCTAAAGGTTTGTTCATTATATTAAACGACGAGCAACTTAAACGCCTGGATGTAAAATAATATCTGCTAATGGAAACTAGTTGTTAGAGTT
>JAJFMT010000166.1 GCA_020696855.1 Pseudobdellovibrio sp. | reverse complement strand
AGATTTGGAGTAAGGTCGTTCATGAAGAAGACATGAAAAAGATCAGACCGCTGTGGATGGAGCAATTTAAAAAAGGCGAACTTTTTGAATCTGAGTACCGTATAAGAAACTCTCAGGGCCAGTACCGCTGGCATTTAGTGCGTACCAGCCCGCTGAAAGGTCCTTCTGGGAATATAGTTAAGTGGTTCGGTACGGCGACCGATATTCATGATCAAAAGTTAAATCAGGAAAGACAAAGCTTCTTTGAGAAAGTTACTTCTTTACTTTCAGAAGAGCTGGAATACAAAAAGACTTTAAATAGTATCGGCCAACTCATCGTGCCTAAGTTAGCCGACTGGTGTGTCATTGATATTCTTGAAGAAGGTTCGAAGTACCCAAAAACAGTTGTTTTAGAGCATGTGGACCCCGCGAAATTAAAGTGGGCAGAAAAGATCCGTGAAAAGTACCCGACAGACTGGGAAAGAGCGGATGGAACAGGTGCCGTATTACGCACAGGAAAGTCAGAGATTTACGTCAACCTGACAGACGAGCTGTTACGTATGGGCGCCAAAGATGATGAACATTATGAGACTTTGAAGAGTGTTGGCATCAGATCAGTCATTTTGGTTCCTATCATGGGTGCACAGAATTTTCCGATTGGTGTCATGTCATTGATTACGTCTGAAACAAATCGTGAGTTCACAAATAGCGATCTTGAAGTAGCTGAAGAAGTGGGTCGTCGCGCGGGGCTGGCAATTGACCGCTCCCGGTTATATGAAAGAGAAAGATCAGCTCGTGAAAAGGCTGAAGCCGCAAAGAAAATTTCTGACGAAGCGAATATGCTGAAAACAACATTTCTGGCGAACATGAGTCATGAGATGCGGACTCCACTTAATGCACTCATCGGCTTTAATGATCTTTTACGGGATTTGCCGAATGGTTCACCCGAAAAAGAAAAGTATCATTCGATCGTTGAAAGAAACGGCGAGCTTTTGTTACGGTTAATTGATGATATTCTTGATCTCTCAAAAGTTGAATCAGGAAATCTAAACCTGGAGAGAATCGCTATATCCCTTCCTGATTTAATCGCTGAGGTCAGTGCTTCTCTGGATATGCAGGCACGGGATAAAAAAATCGAATTGTCCGTTAAATCTGACAGTTCTTTGCCTGAAACTGTTGTTACAGATCCAACCCGGCTCAGACAAATACTGAACAATGTCATAGGAAATGCCATCAAATTTACAGAGCAGGGCAGTGCTACCGTTCATGTTTCTAAAACTCAAAGTAAAAAGCTCCGCTTTGTAATTGAAGATACCGGAGTGGGCATCGCCGAAGAGGCACAACCAAAGTTGTTCCGTGCATTTAATCAGGCTGATCCGTCTACGACCCGTAAATACGGGGGCACAGGCCTGGGATTAGCTCTTTCGAAAAAGCTGGCCAATTCATTAGGCGGTGATCTTTGGCTTCATTCTTCAGTGCCGGGAAAAGGCTCTACATTTATATTTGAGATTGAAGGCAGTGTTCCCGAAGCTAAGCACTCGGAATTATTTTTAGGGCCTCGCGAAGTTCGTACAGGGGTAAAAGCAGATCAACTCAAAGATAAGCGAATACTTTTAGTAGAGGATTCTCCGGATAACCAGGCATTGATTGAAAGATATCTTACTGTTCGCGGAGCCATCGTTGAAAAAGCCGATAACGGCTTAGTAGGAATTGAAGCCGCCATGTCTAAAAGCTATGACTTGATTTTAATGGACATGCAAATGCCTGTGATGGATGGCTTCGATGCTACTAAAAAACTGAGAAGCCAAAAATACAAAAAACCAATTATTGCCTTAACGGCTCATGCGATGGAAGAAGACCGGCGAAAATGCTTAGAAGCCGGTTGCAACGACTTTATTACAAAGCCGGTTAAGGCATCAATTCTTGCTGATCTGATCGAGCGGAATCTGAAGGCTGCGTTAAATTAGATTACGTCGTGGTTCGTCTCACTTTAGTTTTACTCTGTGAGGTTAAAACAAATAAGAAAAGTTCAGAAGATCCAAATGCGCTGAACTTTTATCAACGCCACCGCTATAGACAAACAGTCTTGGCTTATAACTGAAAGTTCCGTCATTGTTTAAAGAAAATCTTTTACCGAACTGGCCGTAACCATAAATAATTCTGTCATCACGTTCTGCATCTTTACGGAACGGCAAAATATTGCTGTAGCCAGCACCTAAGCCTGTAAAGAAGTTGTTGCTGTAATCAGAGCCGAAGTTAAAGTTACCGCCGGCAAAAACACCGCTTAAATCCTGTTTGCCGTTAAATTTATCGCTGTCCGTATATCTGAAAAACATAGCACCGATTTCGGCTTGTGTGCGCTCAGTTAACGGCATCGAATAAGAAAGCGACGTCCCGTAGGCCCAGCCCGTATCTTCAGAGTAGTTAACCCCTGGAGCAATACTGACTTCACGGCGATTATTGGCAGAGACTTTTGTTTCTGATTTGTTAGTGGTGTCGTCCGCTGCAAAACTTGAAAACGAAAACAGGCTTACAATTATTGAGAATAATAAATTTAGCTTCATGTTGCCTCCCTTGATGAAACTCTCTTTTAGAGGTGCAATAGGGGGGCCGCAAAACAGTAAAACCAGCTTAAACAGTAAACCAACCCTGTCGGCCTCGCATAGGAACCGGTTTTATTTTTTTC
>JAJFMT010000165.1 GCA_020696855.1 Pseudobdellovibrio sp. | reverse complement strand
TTGGATCGCGGCCCTGCTATTCGGAAAAGATCCTGATTTTAGAAAATCCGTAACCTGGAAGAAGTACTTTGCCTTTGTGATTTTATTTATGCTGATTGAGCCGATTCTTTGGGGCTATATCTGCGCCGACAAATACACAGCCGAAATATCTTACCGCAGTATTACGCCGGCTTTGTTTTTTACAACCTCATTAACCTGGATCATCGCGCCGTTTGCGATGCTAATCGCATTACCTGCCGCCAAAAAATTCGGTTTATTCTGGGCTGACATTCCTCTGCATACTGCCGAACACCTGATGGGCAAAAAACAACTGGTGTGGTTCAGCGGAAACAAAAAAGAAGAGAAGCACTTTGATCTTGAACACGGAGTGCCGATCAGAATAATGCTGGTGGCCCCTTTCTTCGTGCTGATTCTGTCGCTGGTTTTGGTAACAGCTTATTTTACGTTAAAAAGCTCGGGTAACAGCGCCCATCAACTGGCCATAAAACTTCACGAAGAAGTTACCGAATCTGTAAAATCAAATATTAAAACTTACCTTGGAACAAACACTTCTGCTGTAAAAGCTGCAAGCTTAAAGTCAGAACTGGATAAAATGCTCAAAAAGAATTCCATAGCCGGAAACGGCAGGGCATTCATCATCGACAGAAGAGGCAGTCTTATCGCTTCCAGCAAACGAGAGCTTTCCGGTGACAAAGCCGAATTAAAATTTGTTGATGACCTTTCAAAACAATATAAGGGTCTTAAAAATATCTCCAAATCAGCGCTTCACCGCTTCGATATCATAAAAACAAAACCACTGGCAAAAGAAACCTGGCTGGTGCAGGTTGCGCCGTTTGCAGAGCCCGGTGAGTCCGTTGACTGGCTGATTGTCACTGCTCTTCCGCAAAACTATTATCTGCAGGGAGTCCGCACCGGCAGTTCACAGTCAGCACTGGTCTTTTCAGTCGCGCTGATTCTGGTGATGCTGATTGTTGGGCTGCTTTCAAAAGTTGTCACATTGCCACTTAGAAAAATTTCAGCAGCCACAAAAGAACTGGCAGCAGGCAGACTGTCAACGACTGTTCCCGGAAGTCACATTCAAGAGCTGAACACATTATCGCTTTCTTTTAACCAAATGGCGGCGAATTTAAAGCAGTCAATTGAAGCGTTACATTCTGAAATCATTAAACGCATCAACCGTGAAAAAGCGCTGGAAGAAGCGCAAAATCAAATTCAAGAAAACGAGACCCGTCTAAGAATGTCAGTAAAAGCCGCCGACCTCGGCGTGTGGGACTGGGACATGAAAACCGGAGAACTTTACTGGGATGAAGGCATGTTCCGCCACTATGGAATGAGCGAAGTTAAACCCCACTGGAAGTTTGATGACTGGTTCAAATTCGTACTGCCGGAAGATAAAGAGGCCATTGCAGAACAGGTCAGAAACGCATTGAAAAACAACCGTGAATACACCGTTGAATACCGTGTAAAGTGGCAGGACGGCAGCATACACTATCTTCGCGGCGTTGGCCGTGCCTGCATGGAAGAAAATGGCCGCGCCACCCGCATGGTAGGCGTAAATTTTGACATTACTGAACTAAAAACCGCCGAACAAAAACTGATCGAGTCACGAGATGAAGCCTTAAAAGCCAATCTGGCCAAATCAGAGTTTTTAGCAAACATGAGTCACGAGATCAGAACACCGTTGAACACTATTTTGGGGATGTCGTCGGTACTAAATGAAACCCCGCTGAACGAGAATCAAAAAAAATGCGTGGATATTTTAGTTAATTCGTCTGAACACTTATTGCTTCTGATAAATGATATCATTGACGCCAACATTATCGAAACAAAAGGAATCACGCTTGATAAATCCAGCTTTGACCTGCCGAAGTTAATTACGTCAACCGTTGAATTTTTGTCAGTGGCCGCAAGTAAAAAAAGAATACGGCTTTTTGCAGACATCGGTAAAGATGTTCCACAATGTGTAATCGGTGACGAGCACCGTTTGCGGCAAATTCTGATTAACCTGGTAGGGAATGCCGTCAAATTTACAGAAAAAGGCTCAGTAGAGCTCGTCGTAGAAAACGTTGGCGGCTCGAGTGACCCGTACTCAATCCGGTTTTCAATAAAAGACACAGGCATCGGTATCGCACCTGCGCAGCAAAAGTTAATTTTTGAACGCTTCATACAAGGAAACAGTTCACTTACAAGAAAGCACGAAGGAACAGGTTTGGGATTAAGTATCACGAAGTATCTGGTCGAGCGCATGGGATCAAAAATTAATATGAACAGCGAACCGGGAAAGGGCAGCTGCTTCTATTTTACTTTACTTATGCAGCCTGGGGTTATGAAAGCGCAGAAGCCGCAGGCAGAAGCCGATACTTCTGATCTGCAAAATTTAAATATATTGATCGTTGATGATTCGCCCGATAACAGAACGCTTATGCAATACTATTTAAATAAAACCAAATGCCATCTTGAAACCGCATGCGACGGCAGCGAAGCCATCAAGAAATTTCAGAATGGCCATTACGACCTGATTTTTATGGACATTCAAATGCCGGGAGTCGACGGTTATAAAGCCACAAGAGAAATCCGTAAGATTGAAAACGAAAAGCACTTGAAGCACACGCCGATAGCGGCGCTTACCGCTTTTGCATTAAAAGAAGAAGAACAAAAAAGTTTTGATGCCGG
>JAJFMT010000164.1 GCA_020696855.1 Pseudobdellovibrio sp. | reverse complement strand
TTAGGCGTTGCCAGCTATTACATGTTTTTATCAGGCTGTATGAGCAGTGACCGCAAATCATTGCGTGCAGATGAAAGAGGTTTAAAAGGCGTAACAGTTGAAGACTTGAAAAAACATTTTCAGGTTACAGCGCAAAATCCATTAGTCGGCGTTGAAGGCCGCGTTCAGCTTCTGAATAACCTTGGCACCGCAATGGAGAATAAAAAAATCTTCAAAGACGGCCGCCCTGGTAACATCATTGATTACTTATCTGAAAAATGCGGCCACAACATTCCAGCAACAGAAGTTCTGCGTGCGGTGCTTGATGGTCTTGGCGTTATTTGGCCGGGCCGCTTAAGCGCAGCCGGTGTAAACTTAGGTGACGTCTGGTCGCACTCAAAACTTGGAGTCGCGGGCGGATTTGATTCACTTGTCGCAATTCACAAGCTTTCACAGTGGATGACGTACTCACTTATTGAACCGATTGAAGAAGCGGGCTTTACCGTTACAAATGTTGAAGGCTTAACCGGCCTTGCAGAATACCGCAACGGCGGGCTCATGCTCGATAGCGGTTTACTTTCATTGCGGGACCCGGCTAACCAGTCAAAGCACTGGGAGCCGTCGTCTGATTTAATTATCGAATGGCGCGCATTAACTGTATTGATGCTTGATAAAATCGGTACAGAAGTGCAGAAGGCCTTACAGAAAACCCCGCAGGACTTTCCGTTAGCGAAAGTTCTTGAAGGCGGTACTTGGTGGGCCGGAAGAAAAATCGCAAATGAAAAACGCGCAGGTGGTTTGCCACCGCTGAACATTCAGAGTGATGGAACTGTATTTTAAGTTTTTAAATTGAGATAGGATTTGAAATGGAAAATTTAGTTAAAGAAGAAGTTAAAGTAGCATCGGGAAAAATTACGATAGTGAATCACCCATTGCTTAAGCATAAACTGGGTTACTTACGCGACCGCAATACAGGTTCAAGCGAATTCCGCGAGCTGATGAAAGAAATCAGCCGTATCTTAGCCCATGAAGTAATGCGTGACTGGACTGAAATGCGCGAAGTGGTTGTTGAAACGCCGATTGCCCAAACAAAAGTTGAGCGCATCGCGAATGCTCCTGTTGTGGTTTCAGTCATGCGTGCCGGTAACGGGATGTTAGACGCAGTTCTTTCAATGATTCCGTTTGCCTCTGCAGGTTTTATCGGAATTTACCGCGATAAATTCATCAATAACACAATTGAGTACTATTTTAAAATGCCTGCCGATATCAAAGGTAAAATGGCTATCTTGTGTGACCCGTTGGTTTCAACTGCGGACACGATGATTGCGGCCATTGACCGTTTGAAAAGCTACGAGGTTAAAAAAATCCGTATCTTAACTATTCTTTGCAGCGAATTCGCGATGGAAAAGATTCACCGTTTTCATCCTGACGTCGACATCTTTACTATTAACGTCGAAAAAGAAATCAATGACCACGGTTACCTTGTGCCGGGTCTTGGTGATGCCGGAGACAGACTTTATCAAACCAAGTAATCCGGGTTCGCCATTCATTTTAGGTGTTGCCGGCGGCAGTGGCTCCGGAAAGACTTATTTTTCAAGAGCGCTTGTGACCAAAATCAACGAGCGCTTCGGCGATGACGTTTGCCAACTGGTTTACCAGGATAATTTTTATATCGATCAGTCTAAAAGATTTGATCACGACGGGGGCTCAGTTAACTTTGACCACCCGGAAAGTATCGACTTCAGTTTGCTGGCCAGCTGCTTAAAAAAGCTTAAAGCCGGCGAGAAGACTGAGATTCCTATTTACGATTTTGCCACGCACACCCGGCAGCCGCACACATTGCCGGCCCACCCGAAAAAGATCGTGGTGGTAGACGGCATTCTGATTTTTCATGCTGAAGAAGTCTGTCAGTTATTCGATGAGCGCATTTTCTTTGAAACACCTGAAGAGCTGCGCTTTCAACGCCGGCTAGAGCGCGACGTTAAAGAGCGCGGCCGCAAGCCCGAAGGTGTTCATCAACAGTTCTTCAAACAAGTGAAGCCGATGCACGACTTGTATGTAGAACCTTCTAAGAAGTTTGCCGAAACCATCGTAAAAGATGTAGGCCACTTCGATCATGTCTTAAATAATTACCTTGAAAAATTAATACGCTTATAGAAGTTAAAAGAAGAGTAAGTAGGTTATGGGAGCATCTGATATGGAAAAACAAAATCACATGAAACACGCGATCGAGTTATCAAAGCGTAATGTGACATCCAATGCCGGTGGCCCGTTTGGCGCCGTTGTCGTTTACAAAGGTAAAATCATCGGTGAAGGAGTGAACTCCGTCACCAGTCATAACGACCCAACAGCGCATGCCGAAGTTGAGGCCATTCGCGCGGCCTGCAAAGCTTTAAATACTTTTGATTTAAGCGGCGCAGAGATTTACACCAGCTGTGAACCATGCCCAATGTGCCTGTCAGCAATTTACTGGGCCCGTCTTGATAAAATTTATTTTGCTAATAACAGAAACGACGCCGCCCGTATTCAGTTTGACGATGATCTCATTTACACCGAAATCCCGAAGCAGCCGCACGAACGAAAAATCCCGGCTGAAGAGCTGATGCGTGAACAGGCTTTAGAAGTTTTTGATCTGTGGAATTCATCTACAGCGAAAATCCGGTACTAGGTTTATCAAACATGCGTGATTCGGTTACCTTTTACTTAAACGGCATCAAAA